>JACPHL010000093.1 GCA_016188625.1 Candidatus Rokuibacteriota bacterium
ATACAAGGACCACTTCAATCGGATCCAACTCGAGGGATGGAGTGGGCTGGCGGAGCGTCTTCGAGAATCCCACCGGGCCGACCTGCATCAAGCACTCGCGTACGCATTACTCGCCGACATGCCGCGAGTCGACACGATTCTCGTGTATCCGCAGCAGCGAGAGCGACGAGATCCGGCCTTCGCTCTTGCCGAGCTCGCGGCCGGTGAGCGCCATGTGCGACTCGGTTTGGGGTCCATTCCGTTTGGCTTCAATGGCCCCGCCGACCGCGAAGCCACGATGCTGCTCTGGGAGCAAACGTTGCGGGCTGCCGCGTAACAGGCGTCTTTTCTGTGGCGCGTCGTTGGCCTTTTCTATGGGCAATCCTGGAAGTTACTATGCTCTCAACTTGGAGGTTAATCGATGGAGGTCACACTCGAATACTGCGCCCCCGTGATCGTCACCGTAGACGTGACCGCGCGCCGAGTCTGCCGCGTCCGGGTGCTGGACGAGGAGGCCCGCTATAAGCGGATCAGCCCTGCACCCGACGCCCCGGCGTTGGCCGACTACCAGCGCCTCTGCGACGAGGCGCAGCACATCGCAGAGGAGGCCGAATGGCCGCCCTGGGCGTTTGGGTTGTGAGGGCCGCGACGCCGGGTAGCCTCCCGGCGACCAGGTAGCTTCCCGACGGCTCCCTCACGACTTGCGCAGCCGGAAGAGCCCCGCCCCTGTTTGACTACGCCGAGTAGCGCTGTACGCTCACGCTCTGACCACCGGCTCGCGGCTCGGCTGGTCCGCTCCGAGCGCGGGCTTGGCCCGCGCAATTTTGGGGGAGGTTCGGAAGGGGGGCGGCGCCCCCCTCCGAGGGATCTACCGGAAGAGCAGGGTGGGGAGCCAGAGGGCGACCTGGGGGAAGAAGAAGACGATGGCCAGGCCCGCCATCTGGAGCAGCATGAAGGCGAACATCCCGCGATAGATGTCCAGCAGATCCCACCGCGGCGCCACGGCCTTCAGGTAGTAGGCGGCCATCGCCACCGGCGGGGAGAGGAAGGCCGTCTGGAGGTTCACGGCCACCAGGGTGCTGAACCAGACGAGGTCGAACCGGAGCTCCTGGACCACGGGGAGGAAGATGGGGAGGAAGATGAAGATGATGGCCGGCCACTCGAGCGGCCAGCCGAGGAGGAAGATGACCAGCATCAGGAGCGCCATGAGCGCCAGCGGCGGGAGCGGGAGGGCCAGGAGGGACTTCGCAATCAGGGTGCCGGTCCCGAGCCGGGTGAAGACGGCGCCGTAGATGTTGGAGGCCACGGCCAGGAAGAGGACGAGGCTTGAGGTCTGGAGGGACTTGAGGGTGGCCTCCCGGACGGTCGGCCAGCCGAGGCGACCGTAGGCGGCCGTCAGGAGCACGGCGCCGGTCGCCCCCATGGCCGCGGCCTCGGTGGGGGTGGCCAGCCCCGCGATGATGCTCCCCAGGGCGGCGAAGATGATGACCGCGAGGGGGACGACGCCGGCGAAGAACTCCCGGACGATCTGGCCGTAGGAGGTGGCGCGTTGCTCCAGGGGCAGGGGCGGGCCGAGCGCGGGGTTGAGGAAGCTCCTGAGCATCGCGTAGCCGGTGTAGAGCGCGGAGAGGATGAGGCCGGGAACGATGGCGGCCGCGAAGAGGTGGATCACGGAGACGCCGACCACCGGCCCCATGACGACCAGCATCACGCTGGGGGGGATCAGGATCCCGAGGCACCCTCCGGCCGTGATCACCCCCGCCGACAGCCGGGTGTCGTAGCCCGCCCGGATCATGGCCGGGGCGGCCATCATCCCCATGACCGTCACCGAGGCGCCGATGATCCCCGTCGCGGTCGCGAACAGGGTGGCGGTCGCGAGCACCCCCAGGTAGAGCGAGCCCCGCACCGGGGCCAGGATCAGCTGGAACGAGCGGAAGAGGCGCTCCATCAACCCCGCCTGTTCGAGGATGTGCCCCATGAAGATGAACAGGGGGACGGCGGCCAGGGTCTCCTCCTTCATCAGCCCGATGGTCTGGAAGACCATCAGGTAGAAGACGGTCGGGCCGAAGCCGATGTAGCCGAAGACGACGGCCAGGATGATCAGGGTGAAGGCGATGGGGAAGCCGACGAAGATCCCCGCCAGGAGGAAGGCGAGCAGGACGAGCCCGAGGTACTCGGGGCTCATAGCCGCTCGCCGGTCCGGGCCGCGTGGAGACTCTTGAGGAACTCCGAGACCCCCTGGATGAGGACGAGGAGGACGGCGATGGGGATGACCGTCTTGAGCGGGTAGAGGGGCGGTCGCCAGGCGGTCGTCTCGGCCCGCTCCAGGATCTGCCAGGAGTGGAGCGCCTCCTGCCACCCCATCCAGAGGAAGAAGAGCATCCCCGGGAAGAAGAACAGAAGGTACAGCGTGGCGTCGATCAGGCCCTGCCGCCGGGGCGACCAGTTCTGGTAGAAGATGTCCGTCCGGATGTGCCCGCCCTTGAGCAGGGTGTAGGCGGCCCCCAGCATGAAGTGGGAGCCGTAGAGCATGTAGGTGGTGTCGTAGGCCCAGGCCGTGGGGGCGTGGAAGACGTAGCGGGCGATGAGCCAGCCCCGCCGCGGGCATCTCGAGCGTCCGGATCCTTACTTCTTGGGCGGCCAGTAGTAGTTGGCCGCGAAGTCGTACGGCGGGAACATGAACCGCTTGGCCGGCACGACGAGGCCCGCGTAGCTCCGCTGGGACTCCAGCACCTTCTTGAAGAAGGGGTCCTTCTCGGCCTCCCGCGCCGCGATCTTGTCCCAGGCCTTCAGGAACTCGATCAGGACGTCCTCCGGGGTCTTCAGGATCTGGACCTTGTGCTTCTCCACGAGCTCCCTGATGGCGTCGGCGTTCTGCTTCTGCCAGCGCGCCCACCAGCGGAAGAAGGTCTCCGTCGCCGCGGCCTTCACGATCTCCTGGAGGTCCGGAGAGAGCTTCTTCCACGAGTTGCCGTTGAAGATCACCTCGCCCACGGTGACGTTCTCGTGCATCCCGGGGGTGTAGTGGTACTTCCAGACGTTCTGGAAGCCGAGCTTCAGGTCCTCGATCCCCCCCACCCACTCGGCGCAGTCGATGACGCCACGCTCGGCCGCCGGGATGATCTCGCCGCCGGGGAGGTTCACCACGGCCATCCCCATCTCCTTGAAGACCTCGGCCGCGATCCCGGTCTGCCGGCACTTCATCCCCTTGAAGTCCGGCAGGTCCTTGATGGGCTTCTTGAACCAGCCGAAGGCCTGAGGGCCGGCCGGCAGGATCGGGAGGGCGACCACGTTCATCTTCAGCACGTCCCGGTAGAACTCCTGGTAGAGCTCCAAGCCCCCGCCCTCGTACATCCAGCCGAGGTAGTCGATGTAGTCCATCCCGAAGGTGCCCCCGGGGCCGCCGGTGAACAGGACCGCGGACTTGTGCTTCCCCACCCAGTACGCGGCCCAGGTGTGGCCGCCGTCCAGGAGCCCGCGGTTCACGGCGTCCAGGGTCTCGAAGGCCGGCACGATCGCCCCGGCCGGGAGGGTCTCGATCTGAAGCCGCCCCGCGGACAGCGTTTTCACCCGGTCCGCAAAGAAGGTGAAGTTGTCGTAGAGGGTCAGGCCGACCGGCCAGGTGGCCTGCATCTTGAGGGTGATCTTGGCCTGGGCCGTAGCCTCCCGCGGCTCGCGGACCTCCCTGACGAGGGCCACGCCCATGGCCAGCACGAGGAGAGCGATCCCGACGTACACGACACTCCGTTTCATCGCCGCACCTCCCTGAGCATTCTTGAGCTGAGTTAGCGGGATTCTAAGCGGCCTGCTCCCGGGCTGTCAAGGGCATGGATCGCATCCCGTCGCCCTTGACACGGCGCCGGGCCCTCTGCTAGGGTGAGTAATGTTCGGCGCACGGGTTGTCCCTCACGGGAGGGACCAGGGAAGGCGGTGCGAATCCGCCGCGACCCCGTCACTGTGATCGGGGACGAAACCCGCACGAGGCCACTGGGGGCCGGGCCCCTGGGAAGGCGCGGGGAGTAGGATGATCCGAGAGTCAGGAGACCTGCCCGGGCGCGCACGGCTCGAACCGGTCTTCGAGGGAGGACAGGGTGAGCGCCACGCCCCACCGGCCCCAGCACCCCCCTAGCGGTCTCCCCGCTGTCCCCGTTCCTCGGAGACTCCCCGGGAGTCTCCCCTGGTCCCGGCGGCCTCGCTCCTGATCCTCGGCGGCGCCCGGAGCGGCAAGAGCGCCTACGCGGTCGAGCGGGCCCGGGCCCTGGGCGGCAGGACCGCCTTCGTGGCCACGGCCGAGCCGCTCGATCCGGAGATGGCGAAGCGGATCGCCCGCCACCGCCGCGACCGCCCCCCCGACTGGAGTACCATCGAGGCCCCGCTTGACCTCACCGGGGCCCTCGAGGCGCTCGACGGCAAGGCGGACACGGTCGTGGTGGACTGCCTGACCCTCTGGGTCTCGAACCGCCTCGGCCGCGACCCCGACCTCCCCGAGGCCGGGCTCCTCGCCGAGGCCGGGCGATTCGCCGTCCGGCTGGCGAGACCCCCGTACGCCCTGATCGTGGTCTCGAACGAGGTCGGCGCCGGGGTCCACCCCGAGACCGCGGTCGGCCGCCGCTTCCGGGACGCCCTGGGCCTGGTCAACCAGACCCTTGCCCGGACCGCCCACGAGGTCGTGCTCCTCGTGGCGGGGTGCCCGGTCCGGCTCAAGGGGCCCCGATGACCCTCTCCGCCGTCCTCGACGCCATCCGCTCCCCGGACCCGGCGCTCGCCCTCCGCGCGCAGGCGCGGCTCGACCAGCTCACGAAGCCGCCGGGGAGCCTCGGCCGGCTCGAGGAGCTGGCGCGACGGGTCGTCGTCATGACCGGCGAGCCGATGCCCCGGCTCTCCCGGCCGGTCATCTTCACCCTCGCGGGCGACCAC
>JACPHL010000088.1 GCA_016188625.1 Candidatus Rokuibacteriota bacterium
CATCAGGATTACAGCGAGCAGACTGCCCAGGAGATCGATCAGGAAATCCGCCGGTTTGTCATGGAAGCTTACGCGCGAGCCAGCGAGCTGATCAAGTCCCGGATCGACGCGCTTCACGCGCTCGCTGCCGCCCTCCTGGCCGCCCGCCAGAGCAAGAAGACGGTCGAGATGATCGATTTCGAGAACGCCAAGGACAAGGTCCTCATGGGGGTGGAGCGGCGGTCCATGATCATCAGCGAGGAGGAGAAGCGGACCATCGCCTACCACGAGGCCGGCCACGCCCTGGTGGCCGAGTGTCTGCCGGGGGCCGATCCGGTCCACAAGGTCACCATCATCCCGCGCGGTCGGGCGCTGGGCCTCACCCAGCAGCTCCCCACGGACGACAAGTACAACTACTCCAAGGACTACCTCCTGAACCGGATCACCATCCTCCTGGGCGGCCGGGCGGCGGAGGAGGTCGTGCTGGGCCAGCAGACCACCGGCGCCGGCGACGACCTGGAGAAGGCCACCGAGATGGCCCGGAAGATGGTCTGCGAGTGGGGGATGTCGGAGAAGCTGGGACCGCTCACCTTCGGCAAGCGGGAGGAGCATATCTTCCTCGGCCGGGAGGTCGCCCGCCAGCAGGACTACAGCGAGGAGACGGCCGTCCTCATCGACAACGAGGTCAAGCGTATCGTCCTGGACTGCGCGATGCGGGCCCGCGCCATCGTCGAGGAGAACCTGGAGAAGCTCCACCGCCTGGCCCGGGCCCTCCTGGAGCACGAGTCGCTGGACGGCGAGGAGCTCGCCCGCATCATCCGCGGCCCGGAGGCCTGGGAGGGAGCGCCCGCCTGATCGGGACGCCGCTCCGCGGCCCGGCCCTCCCGCGTCCGACGTCCCCTCCTCCGGGATGGACGGCCGATCGCGCCGCCCGGGGCGAGGGGGTTTTCGTGAGGCGACAGTCGTGATCCTCCGTGCTCGAGACCGCCGGCTGGACCTCGGGTTCCGGACCCGCCTCATGGGGATCCTGAACGTGACCCCCGACTCGTTCGCCGAGGTGGGACGGGTCCTCGACCCCGGGGCGGCGGTGGCGTACGCCGTCGGCCTGGCCCGCGCCGGGGCCGACATCATCGACGTGGGGGCGGAGTCCACCCGCCCGGGGAGCCGGGGGATCTCGGCCGGGGAGGAGCTGGACCGGGTGCTCCCGGTCCTCGAGGGGGTCTTGAAGGCCGTGGACTGCCTCGTGTCGGTGGACACCTCGAAGCCCGAGGTCGCCGAGGCGGCCCTCGCCCTGGGCGTGCACATGGTGAACGACGTGACCGCCCTGAGGGCCGGGCCGGCCGTCGCCGAGCGGGTGGCCCGTCACGGCGCCGGCCTGGTCCTCATGCACATGCGGGGGACGCCGGCGACCATGCAGCTCGACCCCCGGTACGACGATCTCCTGGGGGAGGTGAGCGCCAGCCTCCGGGAGGCGGTGGCCGTCGCCGAGGCCGCCGGGGTCCGTCCCGACGCGATCGCGGTGGATCCGGGGATCGGGTTCGGGAAGACGGTGGCCCACAACCTGACCCTCGTGAAGCGCCTCGACGCCTTCCGGGCCCTGGGCAAGCCGCTGGTCGTGGGGCCGTCCCGGAAGAGCTTCATCGGCGCCATTCTCGACCTCCCGACGGGCGAGCGCCTGGAGGGGACGCTGGCTGCCTGCTGCATCGCGGCGTGGCAGGGAGCCCACATCCTCCGGGTCCACGACGTGGCGGCGGCCCGGCGGGCGGCCCTGGTGGTGGACGCCATCCGCGCGGCCCCGGAGGCCTGAGGCCCGACGATGTGGGAGATCCTCCAGGCGGTCCGGGTCCGGGACATCCTGGACATCGCCATCGTCAGCTTCGTCCTCTACCGGGTCCTCGTGATGTTCAAGGGGACGCGCGCCGTCCAGATGCTCGCCGGGCTCGGCCTCCTCATGGTCGCCGCCTTCGTCTCCCGCACGTTCGGGCTCTACACCATGAACTGGATCCTCGAGAACTTCTGGGCCTTCTGGGTCCTGGCCCTCCTCGTCCTCTTCCAGCCCGAGCTCCGCCGCGCCCTGGCGCAGGTGGGCGAGGGCCGCCTCCTGCGCAGGGTGTTCGGCAGCTCGGCCGAGCAGGTCGTCCAGGTCATCGACGAGGTCGTCAAAGGGGTGGAGTCGCTGGCGGCCAAGCGGGTCGGGGCCCTGGTCGTCCTGGAGCGCACCACCCCGCTCCGCCACTACGCCGAGCTGGGCGTCCCCATCGACGCCGTCGTCTCGGCCGAGCTGCTGGAAACCATCTTCCTCCCTTCCTCGCCGATCCACGACGGGGCCGTCTTCATCCAGGGCGATCGCCTGACGGTGGCCGGGTGCTTCCTGCCCCTGTCGCGGAACCTCCAGCTCGCCCGCACCCTCGGGACCCGCCATCGCGCCGCCCTCGGGCTCGCCGAGGAGACCGACGCGGTGGTGGTCGTCGTCTCGGAGGAGACGGGGCGGATCTCCCTCGCCGTGGAGGGGCGGATGGACGGGCGCCTCGATCCCCCCACCCTCCGCCGCCGGCTCGAGGACCTCCTGGCCGAGGGGCCCTCCCCACGGACCTCCTTCTTCGAAGGGGTCGTCCGGCGCCTGGCCCTCCGGGAGAAGCTGTGATCCGCTGGCGCCGCCTCATCGATCACTGGCAGCTGAAGCTCCTCTCCGTGGCCTTCGCCGTCGGCCTCTGGCTGTTCGTGGTCTCGGAGGACAAGGTGGAGACGGTCTTCGCCGCCCCCATCGAGCTCCGGGAGATCCCAATGGGGCTTGAGATCGCCCGGATGGAGACCGAGACCGTGGAGACGTCCGTCATGAAGACCGGGCGCCTCTTGGTCGTGGACGACGGCCCTCAGGCGGGAGGCTTCACGGCAGAGTTGGTTGCGCGGGTCTGCGAAAGTATTGATCTCGGCGCGACCCCCTCCCGGATCCGGGTCGTGCTGCGGCCGGTGGGGAGCGCCGGACCCGGGCCGCCCGATGCGGCGGGCCCCGGGGCCTGAACCATGGGGCGACTGTTCGGGACCGACGGCGTCCGGGGCGTCGCCAACGCCCCGCCCCTGACCCCCGAGCTGGCGTACCGGCTCGGCCGGGTGACCGCCGCCGTCCTCGCGGAACGGCGCGCCAGCGCGGGGCGGCCGGGGCTGCTGGTGGGGCGTGACACGCGCCTGTCGGGCCCGCTCCTCGAGGCGGCCCTCCTCGCCGGCATCATGTCCACCGGGGTGGACGGGCTCACGGTCGGGGTGCTCCCGACCCCCGGGATCGCGTGCCTCACCCGGCGGCTCGGCGCCATCGGGGGAGCCGTCATCTCCGCCTCGCACAACCCGTTCGAGGACAACGGGATCAAGTTCTTCTCCGCGGACGGGGGGAAGCTTCCGGACGCCTGGGAGGAGGAGGTGGAGACCCGGCTCGCCGAGGAGGCCGGTCCGCCTCGCCCCACCGGGGCCGCCATCGGGCGCCTCCGGCCGGTCCGGTCGGCCGAGACCCTCTATCTCGACACCGTCCGGGCGGCCTTCCCGGCCACCCTGGATCTCGGGGGGCTCCGCCTGGTCCTCGACTGCGCCCACGGGGCGACCTACCGGGTCGCCCCGCGCCTGTTCCGGGGGCTCGGGGCCGAGGTGACGACCCTCGGCGCGCGCCCCAACGGGACCAACATCAACGCCCGCTGCGGGGCCCTCCACCCCGAGGCGCTCCAGGCGCGGGTGCGGGCCGCGGGGGCGCACCTGGGGCTGGCCTTCGACGGGGACGGCGACCGCCTCATCACGGTGGACGAGAGCGGCGAGGTCCGGGACGGGGACTACCTCCTCGCCCTGCTCGGCCGTCACCTCCACGCCGAAGGCCTCCTCCGGGGCGGGTGCGTCGTCACCACCGCCATGGCCAACCTCGGGCTCGACCGCGCGCTGGCCGAGGCCGGGATCCGGACCGTCCGGACCCTGGTGGGCGACCGCTACGTGCTGGAGGAGATGCACCGGCTCGGGGTGAATCTCGGGGGGGAGCAGTCCGGACACCTCATCTTCCTCGACCACGCCCCCACCGGGGACGGGCTGATCTCCGCGCTGCAGCTCCTCCGCGTCATGCGGATGCGGGGGGCCTCCCTGGGCGAGCTCTCCCGCTGCCTCACGAAGTTCCCCCAGGTCCTGGTGAACGTCCCGGTCCGGGCCAAGCCGCCCCTGGCGAGCCTGCCCAGGCTCAGCGCGGCCGTGCGGGAGTGGGAGGCGAAGCTCGGGGATGCGGGCCGGATCCTCCTCCGGTATTCGGGGACCGAGCCCCTGGCGAGGATCATGGTCGAGGGCGAGGAGCAGACGACGATCGAGACCATCGCCGGCGAGCTGGCGGCCGTGCTGCGGGCCGAGATGGACGAGACCCGATGAGCGGACCCTGGAGATCCCCCCGCGCATGGATCGTTTGGACGCTCCTCCTGCTCCTGGCCGGCTGCGGCGGCGGGGGAGGGGGCGGAGGGAGCCCGACCGCCTCGGCGAGCACCCAGGAGCTCGCCTTTCTCTTCCAGAACAATGCGCGGTTCAACAACGGACTCACGGTTCGCTGGCCGACCCTCCCCGTCCAGGTCCACACCGCCGGGATCGCCGGGGCAGAGAGCGAGGTCCAGAGCTGGACGGGCGCGACCGGGGGGGCGGTGACCTTCACCTTCATGGGGAGCCCGCCCGCGGAGGGGATCACTTTTATGCCCAACGCCGCGGGGAGCGACATCTGCGGGCTCTCGGTGGTGCAGTTCGACTCCGGCGGTCGGATCCTGAGCGCCCGGGCCGGCGGGAGCACCATGTACCGCATAGAATTCGTCTACCGGCCCCGCGGAGGATGAGGGTGGTTGTGGGAATCGGGATCGAGGGCTGATGGACCCCACGGGCGGGAACGGGGACATCACCGCCCCGGTCGCCAACATGATCCGCCTCCTCTACTCCCTGCCGCCGGGGACGCCCGTGGCCGTGAGCCAGGTCGCGCGGGTCGGCGCCCGGGCCGGCGGGAACACCCTCTCCCGCATAGAATTCGTGTACCGGCCCCGCGGATCGAGCTAGGACGGGATTATTCGTGAATACCGCCAGCGGAGTCGGACGGGTGGCGCGCCGGGCGGGGCGCCCCACGCGGCGAGCCGGGGGACCCCACACCGGGCGGGGGTGGCGAGCCGAGTGGGGCTGCCCGGCGCGACAGGACCCGTCCGCCTCGCGGGAAGCCGTTCATGAGTAATCGCGGCTAGGGTATGGTAGTAGGCATCGGGATCGACCTGGTCGAGATCGCGCGGATCCGCCGGGCGCTCGACCGCTGGCAGGAGCGCTTCCTCCGGCGCGTCTTCACCCCGGGTGAGCTCGACTACTGCCTCCGGCGCCGGGATCCCGCCGAGCACCTGGCGGCGCGCTTCGCGGCCACGGAGGCCACCCTGAAGGCCCTCGGCACCGGGCTGTCGCTGGGGGTCCGTTGGCGGGAGATGGAGGTCCGGCGGGCGCGCGGCGAGCGCCCCAGCCTCGTCCTGACCGGCCGGGTGCGGGCCCTCGGCGCCTCGCGCGGGGTCCGGGCCCTCCACCTCTCGCTCACCCACGACGGCGACTACGCCATGGCCCAGGTCCTGGCCCTCGACGGGGAGGGCCCGTGAAGCTCTCCGTGGTCATCCCGGTCTACAACGAGCGGGCGACGCTCGTGACGCTTCTGGGCCGGGTGCTGGCCACGCCGATGGACAAGGAGATCATCCTCGTCGACGACGCGTCCACGGACGGTACGCGCGAGCTGCTGCGCGAGATCGAGGCGGGCCGGGTGGCCCTGCCCGCCGAGGGGCACG
>JACPHL010000089.1 GCA_016188625.1 Candidatus Rokuibacteriota bacterium
AGCCCGCCGCGCCGGCCCCCTTCGGACGGGGCCCACCGGTCGGGGTGCCCCGGCGAGCGAATTCCGAACGAGCCGTAGCGGGCCGCGAAGCGCAGGGCGGCGCCGCGCCCCGAGCAGCCCAGCACAGCTGGGCTGCGAGGCCAACCCCCCGCCTCCGGGGGGATGGGGGGGCCAGCGGCGGCGTCCGAGCGAGCTGGCCTGTCGAGGCGAGGAGGTTGAGCGAGCGGGGCACCCCGACCGCGGGGGCCAGCCCGCGATTGACGGGCCGGGGGCGCTCTGCTACCTTGGCCTCCACACAGCGATCCCACACGGAGGGCAGCCCATGAAGGCGATCGACGTCCACTGCCACCTCTCCACCCAGCCCCAGTACGAGGCCTGGGGGAAGTTCCTCACCGCCATGGAGCGCTACTACAAGTTCAGGCCCGCGACGCGGACCGAGGAGGAGATGGTGGCCGAGCTGCGCCGGGCCGACGTCAAGGCGTGCATCATCGCCTGGGATGCCGAGGCCGGGACCGGCGAGCCCGTGCTCCCCAACGACTACGTCGCCGACCTGGTCCGCCGCTTCCCCGACACCTTCCTCGGCGGCTGGGCGATGGTGGACCCCTGGAAGGGGCGGGCGGCCCTCGCGGAGGCCGAGCGGGCGCTGACCAAGCTCGGCCTCCTCGGGATCAAGTTCCAGGCCACCGCGCAGGCCTTCTTCCCCGACGACCCGCGCTTCTACCCGCTCTACGACCTCTGCCAGTCCCTCGGCAAGGCCGTTCAGTTCCACACCGGGACCACGGGGTTCGGGGCCGGGATGCCCGGCGGGATGGGGCTCAAGCTCAAGTACTGCCGGCCGATCCCCCACCTCGACGACGTCGCGGCCGACTTCCCCCGGCTCACCATCATCGCCTGCCACCCCTCCTGGCCGTGGCAGGACGAGATGATCGCCGTCGTCCTCCACAAGGCCAACGTCCACATGGAGATGTCGGGGTGGTCGCCGAAGTACTTCACCGAACCCCTGAAGCGCGAGATCCGCGGCCGGCTCCAGGACCGGGTCATGTTCGGCTCGGACTACCCGGTCCTCGGCTACGAGCGGCTCTTCCGCGACTGGGAGTCGGAGGGGTACCCCGCCGAGGTCCTGGAGAAGGTCTACCTCAAGAACGCCAAGCGGATCCTGGGGCTCGGGGGCTGAGGCCGGCTCACTCCGAGGGGAGGACCTGGATGGAGCCGCGGTGGATGGAGAGCTGCCAGCGGCGGTCGCGGGCGATCTCCAGGATCTCGTAGACGAGCTTCGGGACCTCGATCTCCAGGTCGTAGCTCTCCTGGGCCGGCTCCCCCGGCGCCTCGAGCCGGAAGAAGAGCGTCCAGGTCGTCCCCTGGTCCACCTCGCCCACCACCTCCCCTTCCATCAGGTTCATGTGGTGGCGGGGGTCCGGGCCGGCGCGGTCCTTCCGGATGAGCCGGACGTACTCCGGGCGGACGAAGAAGGCGAGCGGGCCGCCGGGCGGCGGGCGGTAGAGGCGCGAGGGGGAGTTGACCGCCTCCAGGGTCTGCTCGCGCCAGCGGAGCTGGATGATCTCGGGGGTGGCCTTCACCACGGCGCCCCGGAGGAGGTTCCGGACCCCGGTGAGCCGCGCCACCCGCTCCGAGGTCGGCTGCCAGAGCAGCTCCGACTTCGGCGCGGCCTGGAGCACCCGCCCCGCCTCGTAGACGACCACGCGGTCCGCGAGCTGGTAGGCCTCGGCCAGGTCGTGGGTGACCAGGACCGTGGCCTTCCCCCACTCCCGGAGGGTCCGCCCCAGCTCCTCCCGGAGCTGGCGCCGGAGGGGGGCGTCCAGGGCCGAGAGCGGCTCGTCCAGGAGGAGGAGGTCGGGGTCCAGGGCCAGGGCGCGCCCCAGGGCCACGCGCTGCTGCTGGCCGCCGGAGAGCTCCCGGGGGTAGCGCCGGGCGAGGCCGCCGAGGCCGAGGCGCTCGAGCACTTCACGGGCCCGGCGGGCGCGCTCGGGGCGCGGGAGCCCCTGGAGGCCGAAGGCGACGTTCGCCTCCACGGTGAGGTAGGGGAAGAGGGCGTACCCCTGGAAGACGTAGCCGAGGCGCCGGGCCTGCGGGGAGAGGTGGAGGCCCGCCGCGCTGTCGAAGAAGACCCGGTCCCCGACCTCGATGCGCCCCCGATCGGGCCGGATCAGGCCGGCGAGGCAGTGGAGGGTCAGGGTCTTCCCCGCGCCCGAGGGACCGAACAGCGCCACCACCGGGTCGTCCGCCTCCCAGCTCACCTCCAGCGTGAACCCCGGCAGCCGCTTTTCGATCTCGAGCGAGACCAGGGCGCCCCTCCTCATCCATCCTCGGAGCTACAGGCTTCGCTTCCTCCCACGCAGGCCGCGACGGCTGCCCTTCCCCTTGCCGTATCTCCTCCCGGGCGGCGGTCCCGGAGCAGGGGCGAAGGAGGGGCGCCGGGGCCCGCTGTCGGCGGGGTTGATGCGGAGCTTCCTCCCGCCGAGCTCGGCGCCGTCGAAGCGCTCGATGGCCACGGCGGCCCCCTCGGCGGTGGTGAACTCGACGAAGGCGAAGCCCCTGGGCCGGCCGGTGGCGCGGTCGGTGGGGAGGAAGACCCCCGCCACCTCGCCGGCCTGGGAGAGGAAGGCGGAAAGCTCGTCCTGGGTGGTTGTGAAGCTCAGATTACCGACGAAGATCTTGTTGGAAATCGGACGCCTCCTAGTCGTAGTTGGACTGGGATCGCCTGAGGGCCTTCCGTCGCTTCTTTCGGGCCTCGGCCTGCTTGCGCTTCCGCTTCACCGAGGGCTTCTCGTAGTACGCCCGCCGCTTCATCTCCTTGAAGATCCCCTCCTTGAGCATCTCCTTCTTCAGGGCCTTCAGAGCGGGCTCGATCTGGTTGTCGAAGACCTCGATCTTCAACGCCCCGGCTCCTCCGCCCGTGCCATACTCCCTCCCGGAAAGGGTGAAAAACAAAGCCCCCGAGACTCTTTGATAAGTCTATCATACCGTAGAGCCTCTTCCTAGCCCCATCAACCTCGACGCCTCCACCTCTAGCTCCAGGGCGATTCGGGGACTCGCCGCTGAAAATAGCGGCACTATGAGCGCTGGCGAGACTACCTGGACCGTTTCCCCCTGGCCTTGAGCAGGCCGCGGATGTACGAGGCCTCTCCGGCGTGCTGATGACAGTCCGCCAGCACGCTGACGATGCGAACGCCCACGGTCGGCGGAGGCCGCTGCCACGGCTCGTCCAGCTCGCGGTCGAGATCGGACGGGGTGAGGGACGCGAGATACTGCTTGGTCCGCTCGACGACCCCCCGCAGGTAATCCAGCTGGACCCTGACGCTGGGAGACCTGAAGGCCCTCACCTGCTCAGGGGTATGTCCGTATCCGGTGTCGTCCGGGTCAGCCGGGCGCTTGAATCTCTTAGACCAGCCGTCCCTGATCCAGAGCTGCTCCGCCCCCATGAGGTCGGCGATCTGGCTGTCCTGCACGCGCGTCAGGTGCCAGACCGTCCAGCCGAGGCTGTTGCAGTCGCGGTGCGGCTGCCGGTCGAGGTCGGCGATGCGCGCCCCTGCCAGGACCTCCTTCAGGAGGTCAGGCAATCGGTCATAGCCGTCGATGATCAGCTCCCGCCATTCCACGGTCTTCTCCTGAATCCCTCTGACGTGAATCTGCCATGATCAACGTGCCGACCGTCATTGCGCGCAGCGGAAGCCGATGTGCCGGTGGCCGACGGCGACCGCGCGGGAGAATCCGGCTCGGAACGCGGCGCGGAGCTTCTCCGGCGTGGAGTCGAAGACGTGGTCGCCGCCCCGGGTCACCCGCTCGCCCTGGGCCTCGGGGTCCTCCCGTCCATCATCGGGCCGGTAGGGGTAGGGCCGGTAGAGCGTGCTCGTCCACTCGGCGACGTTGCCCGCGAGGTCATCCACCCCCTCCGGCGTCCTGCCCGCCGGGCGGCTGCCGACCGGCTCCGTCTCGTTCGAGCGCCGCGCGTAGACCGCCCGCTCCGGGGTCGGCGGCTCGCTGCCCCACGGATAGATCCGGCCTTCCCGGCCCCGCGCGGCCGCCTCCCACTCCGCCTCGGTCGGCAGCCGCGCCCCGCGCCAGGCGCAGAACGCCCGCGCCCCGTGCCAGGTCACCTCGTTGACCGGATGCTGGTCGAACCCCGGCTGGACGACGGGGCGGCCATCCTTGATGCCGATCCTGGAATCTCGGTCGTTCAGGGCCACCAGCGTCCGCCGGTCGGGAGCGCGCGTGTCCTCCATCAGGAGTACGGCGTCGGCGCCCCGGATGACCCGCGCATCGGCGGCGCCGGGCGCCGCGTCGCCGACGAGCTGGAGGTCCCGGGACCGGTCGGCGAGCACGGCCTCCAGGAACCTGACGAACTGCGCGTTGGTCACCTCGTAGCGGTCGATCCAGAACGGCTCGGGCGTCACCTGGTGGGCCGAGCGCTCATCCGGACGGCCGTCGCCAGCCCCGATCGTGTATGTGCCGCCAAGGATGCGCACCATCTCAAAGCTCCCGCCGGCCTGGCCCTGGCCGAGCGCCACGCTCGGAAGCGCCCCCGCCACGGCGGTGAGCAGGACGATCAGGAGCGCCGACCCGAGACGTGCGC
>JACPHL010000094.1 GCA_016188625.1 Candidatus Rokuibacteriota bacterium
CGGGACGTTGCCGGTGAGGGGGCGGCCTTCTCCCACCCACTTGGTGAGGCCGCCGTTCAGGACGCGGACCCGGTCGTGGCCGTAGAACTCCAGCACGTAGAAGAGGCGCGCGGCGAACAGTCCGCCGGCGTCGTCGTAGGCCACCACCCGGGTGTCGTGGTCGATCCCGAGCCGGCCGAAGAGGGCCTCGGCCTGCTCCGAGGGGATCGGGTACCCCTGGCGGTTCGCCTCGACGCTGTCGAGCTCCTTCCAGGAGAGGAAGACCGCGTTCTTGATATGCCCCTTCGCGTACGCGGCCTGGCCCGCCATGAGGTCGGCGCGGAGGTCCACGATCCGGACCCCGGGGTCGTCCGCGAGCTTCGCCAACTCCTCGGTCTCGATCAGGAGCTGGGGGTTGGCGTACCCTGCCGCCTGGGCTGTCCCGGCCGTCCAGGCCAGGAGCAGGACGAGCAGGGTCGTGGTCAGGAGACGGTGGTGTCGCATCGCTGCTCCCCTCCCTCTACGTCCGAAAGAGCACGAAGGCGGCCGACCAGACCCCGAGCACGATGCTGGCCGTCGCGACGAGGCTCGTCATCGCCAGGACCGAGGCCCCGGTCAGGCTGTGCCCGACGGTGCACCCTCCGGCGATCGCCGCGCCGATCCCCATGACCACCCCGCCCCCGAGGGCCTGGAGGAGCCGGGTCGGCCCCGGGGCCCGCCACTTGAACTCGCCGGCGCGACGGGCGGCCCAGTAGCTCCCGAGCGGGATCCCGAGCCACATGAAGAGGCCCCAGCCCAGGGCATCCCGGTGGCCGAGGGTGACGAGGCGCATCAGGTTGTACGCGGGCTCCGTGACCGAGAGCCCGAAGGGGCGCTCGGCAAGCCCGGAGAGCGGCCAGGCCGCGATCCCCACGAACCCGATGGCAAGCCCGGCCCTGGCCGCCCTGATAACCGCTCGCCCGCCCGCGCCAGAGCCAGGCCCCGCCGCCGAGGACGAAGGCGGCGATGACGACCCACGGCGAGACGCCGAGGAGCCCCGGGAGGGTCGGGACCGCGTCCGGGGCGCCCAGGACGAAGCCTCTGAGCCAGCGCTGGATCGGCTCGAGAAGGCCATTGTTCGTCGCCAGGATCCCCAGCCCGAAGCCGAAGAACGCGATCCAAGACGCCACCACCCCCTCACCGACCCGGTAGGAGATTCCGGTCGTTCACCCGCCGGAGAGCGCCATCCCCCAGCCGAAGACGACCCCGCCCACCAGCGCGGCCAGCCACCAGAACGGGGCGCCGGCCAGCGGGATCCACCCGGCCGCGAGCAGGGCGTGGACCCCCACCATCTGGACGAGCACGGCGAGGAGCCAGGCGCGGAAGAGGGTGGGGTCGCGGACGAGGTAGAGGTCGCGGAAGGCCGAGTTCAGGCAGAAGCGGCCCCGCTGGAGGGCGTAGCCGAACGGCACCCCCACCGCGAGACCGAGGATCGCCGCGAGGACGGCGTCAGCCATGAGCGTACCCGACCGCCCGGGGCCTCACCACACGAACACCTTGTCATGCTCGGCGATCAGGCGCACGGCCGTGTCGTAGTCCACTGCCTCCCAGATCCTGAGGTGCCCCCGGGCCTCGAGGTCGTCGGCGAGGGCGTAGACCCTCGCCCCGGCCACCTCCGGCCGCGCCAGGACCCCGTCCTGAACGAGGAGGAGCGAGACGGCGTGCTCGGACGCCTGCCGGCGGGCCAGCTCGAGGCCGAGCTGCTCGTGGGGGTCGCGGACGATGTGGAGGCAGCGCATCAGTACGGGATCACCACGTCGGCGGCCGTGAGGAGATCGAGGACCGCCCAGCGCGGAAGGCGCTCGATCCCGTCCGGAAGCTCCTGGAGCCCCCGGCGGGCCAGGGAGTCGGCGTCGGCCACCAGCCGCTGGCCGAGCAGAGCCAGGGCCCCGAGGTGCTTGGCGACCTCCGGCCCCCGGATCGCCTTCGGGACCAGGGGGGCCAGGGCGAAGACCCCATCCTCGATGAAGACCACCGTCACCCGGTTCGGCGCCAGGGTCTGGCCCACGGCGATGCGGAGGGCCTCGGAGGCCCGCTCCGAGGCCAGGGGAAGGCGGCGGATCAGCACCGCCACGGCCTTGGTCGGTCGTCGCTCAGCTGAAGACAAGGTAGCGGTCGCTCCAGTGGACGATGGCGGCGTGGTCGTACTGGCTCCCCCAGAGGACGCCCGGCAGGAGGCCGGCCTGGCCAAGGCCGCGCGGCTCGCAGTTGGTCGAGCAGCAGGCGACCTCGGCCCCGGAGGTCAGGAGCCCCCGCAGCTCCTCCCCCCACGGGTTCTTGGGGTGGTCGGCGAGGTGGAAGACCCCGTCCCCCATCACGAAGAGCCGCACCTCATGCCCCTGGCCCCGCGCCGCCTGGGCGAGGCGGAGGGCGGTGTAGAGGTCCTGGCGCTCAGGGCCGGTCGTGACCAGGATCCCGATCTTCACAAGATCTCTCCGCTTCTCTCATTTTAGCCTTATCTCAATCGGATTTGTCAAGAACTGTTTTTGCCCGCAGGTGCGCGAGCCGGGCTCAGGCGCTGACAGTCATCGGCCCCGGCGCGCGGGGCCCTCCGGAGGTCGAGGTGCGGTCTTGGGGCGGGCCTCAGCGGGATCGCCTCGGGCCATCAGCGGAGCACGACGAGGCGGGCCGGGCATTGCCGGATCCCGCCCGTGAAGGTATGGTAGAAGGTCAGAGTTCGGCCGCGACCAGGGTCTCCGTCGCCTGGACCCCGTGGATCCCGCGGATCTGGCCGATGACGAGCCGGGAGAGGGCGTGGAGGGTCTTGGCCTCGACCTGGACGACGGCGTCCCAACTCCCGAAGACGAGGACGAGGTCCTCGACGCCGGGCACCACGCGGATCTGCTGGAGGGCATCGGCTTCGAGTCCCGGCAGGAGCCGGACCAGCACGTACCCTTTGATCATGCGCGCCTCCTTCGGCTCGGGATGCTCCCGCGTCGCCGCGCATTCTAGCACCGATCCGCCCGACCGGGAAGGCCGCCGGGCGATCCGGGCGAGGTGAGAGATGGTGGACAATCCGCTCTGGCTGGCCATCGGCTTCCTCGGACAGGCCTGCTTCTCCCTGCGCTTTTTGGTCCAGTGGATCGCCTCCGAGCGGCGGCGGGAGAGCGTGGTCCCGATCTACTTCTGGTACTTCAGCATGGGCGGCGGGGTCATGCTGCTCACCTACGCCATCCACCGGCTCGATCCCGTCTTCATCGTGGGGCAGGCGGCCGGCCTCCTCGTCTACGGGCGGAACCTCTACCTGATCTGGCACCGCCGGACGCTCCCGCCCGCCGACTAGCCACCCATCGCGGCTCGGACC
>JACPHL010000037.1 GCA_016188625.1 Candidatus Rokuibacteriota bacterium
GGAACTGGAAGTAGAGGTTGTCCCCCAGCCCGTAGGCGAAGAAGAGCTTGGCGGCCGCGAAGGTCCGGTCGCTCTCGGTGATCCCGAGGACCTGTCGGGCGTAGGTGTCGGCGCAGTAGACCATATCGTGGTGGAGGTGGACGACCCCCTTCGGGAACCCGGTGGAGCCCGAGGAGTAGAGCCAGAGGGCCACGTCGTCCCTTGTGGTGTCGGCCGCGTCGAGCGCGGGGGAGGCCCCGGCGGCCCAGCGGGCGAAGTCGTGCTGGGGGCCCTGGGCCTTGCCGACGACCACGACGTGCTCGAGGCGCGGGGCCTGGCGGAGGACGGGGGCGACCTCGGCCAGGAGCGGCTCGGCGACGATGAGGACCTTGGCCCGGCTGTCCCGGAGCATGTAGAGGTAGTCGGGGGCCTTGAGGAGGGTGTTGACGGGGACCGGGACGGCGCCGATCTTGATGGCCCCGAAGAAAGAACCCACGAACTCCGGGGTGTCGAGGAGCAGGAGCATGACCCGCTGCTCGGGCTCCACGTCGAGGGCCAGGAGCCCGTTCCCGACCCGGTTGGTCAGCTCCTGGACCTGGCGGTAGGTGTAGGTCTTGTCCTCGTAGAAGAGGGCGACCTTGTCCCCCCGCCCCTCGGCGACGTTCTTGTCCACGAACTCGACGGCGACGTTGAACTCGCGGGGGAGATCGACGACGGGTTGAGCCATGCTCTCACCTCCCGTCAGCAGGGTTTGCCGGGCCGCCCGGCGAGCCCGGGCGGGCGATCACTCCTCGGGGCCGGCCTTCTTCGGGGCGATCCAGTCCTTCTCCCGCATCAGGGCGTTGGCGGCCGCGATGTCCTCGGGCTGGGGGAGAACCTCCTTGAGATGCCGCGCGTACTCCTCCTCCGAGAGCGGACGGCCGTCCACGCTGAAGCGCTGGCCCGCGTACTGGCCGATCTTCCGGTTGAAGCGCATGTCGGGGACGTAGAGCTTCGGCCGGTCGTCGGGGATCAGGCGGTTGGCCGAGTCCACGAGCCGCTGGATCTCCTCGAGGAAGAGCGTGCGGGCGTAGTGGTTGAGCTGCTCCCGGTCCGGCGGCGCGGGGTTGGTGTCCTCGTCGTAGCGCCCCTTGAGCCCCCAGACGTACGCCCATTGGGCCGAGGAGGAGTGATCGACCCCGAAGAGGTCGAAGGCGGTGGGGATCCACTTGTTGAAGTACTTCTGCAGCAGCGGGATCGGCACCCGGCCCGCCCTGGCGATCCGCTTGATCCCGTCGTTGCCGGTCCCGAGGTGAAATGCCTCCTCCTTCAGCATGGGCCCCATGGAGCGGGCCAGGGGCGCGAAGGCCGAGCGGGAGAGCATCCTGAGCTGGAACTTCCCGTCCCGGTCGATGAACTGGGTGAAGGTGAAGAAGTCGATCCAGTTGTCCACGTCCTCGTTGAAGGAGCCGAGCAGCCGGGTCCGCTTGAAGGACCGCCGCTCGAGGAGCTTCCGGGCCTCGCGCCGGCCCGAGTCGCCGAAGTAGCTGACCAGGAGGTGGGCCATCTGGTAGCCGTGGCGCATCTCCTCGCGGTTGACGCGGGCCAGGGCCTGGAAGTCGTAGTCGGAGGGCGCGGTGTCGTAGAGGTGGCGCTGCTGCTCCACCGAGGCGAACTCGGTGTCGCCCTGGACCGTGATCAGGTACTCGCAGGCGTCGCGGATCCGCTGGTCCGGGATCTGGAGCACGGCCTCCCACTTGGGCTCGCCCCTGAAGTCCCCGAACTCGATCTCGGGATGGCAGTCGCCGTAGAGGGGCTGGAAGGCGTACTCCCCCACGTGCGCGCCCACCATCCCGATCTCGCGCTGCCAGGCGTGGAAGAGGTCGGCCCAGTCTTCCCAGGTCTTGATCTTCACGGCCATCGGCGGCTCCTAGCGGCCCTTGAAGCGGGGGACCCGCTTCGCCTGATAGGCGTCCAGCCCCTCCCGGGCGTCCTCGCTCCGGAAGAGCTGGATCTGCAGCTCCTGCTCCAGGGCGAGCCCGTCGTAGAGGTCCATCTCCACCCCGGACTGGATTGAGCGCTTGATGTGCCCCACCGCCTTGGCGGCCTTGTTGGGTGGGAGGAACTGCCGGGTGTACTCGAGGACCGCCTTCATGAAGTCGGCCTCGTCGAAGATGTGGTGGATGAGCCCCAGCTCCAGGGCCTCCTCGAAGGAGAAGGTCCGCCCGGTTGCGATCAGCTCCAGGGCCCTGGCCCGGCCGATCAGGCGGGCCAGCCGCTGGGTCCCCCCGGTGCCGGGGAGGACGCCCAGGGCGATCTCGGGCAGGCCGACCTTGCCGGCGTCCCGCCGGGCGAGCCGGATGTCGCAGGCCATGGCGATCTCGAGGCCGCCCCCCACGGTGTGGCCGTTCAGGGCCGCCACCACCAGCTTGGGGGTCTTCTCGAGCCGCAGGAGGGTCTCGTTGGCGTGGAGGCAGAAGCAGTACTTGAAGCCGGGCTCGGCCCCGGCGAGCATGTTGATGTTGGCCCCGGCCGAGAAGAACTTCTCCCCCGCCCCGCGGAGCACCAGGGCGTGGACATCCTCGTCCATCCGGGCGCGGAGGATGGCGTCGTCGAGCTGGCGCATCATCGGGTAGCTGTAGGTGTTGGCGGGGGGGTCATCCAGCTCGATGACCGCGATCCCCTCCTCCACCCGGTAGTGGACCAGCTCCTTCTCGGTCGTCATGGCGCTCTCCTATTCCTCTTTTCCGGTGATCACCCAGAGGGCCCTGGCCTCGCCGCCGCCCAGGTTCTCCCAGGTGTGGGGGGTGCCGCCGTCCAGGTAGGCCGTGTCCCCGGCCTCCAGGAGGTGCCGCTCGCCGTTATAGTGCAGGGCGACCTTCCCCTGGATCACGTACATGAGCTTCATCTGGCCCGGCTCGATCAGGACCCGCTCCGGCGGGACCCCCATGGCGCGGGGGCCGAGGGTGGAGACCACCGCCCGGATCTTCCCCCGGAAGAGCCCGGCGGTCAGGACCTGCCAGCGCTCCGTGGAGCCGTCGAAGCTGACCACGGCCGCCTCCCGGCGCCGGCCGATGTGGAGCCGGCCGTTGGGGGCCTGCTCGAACAGGGCCGCGATGGGGATGCCGAGCGCCCCCGCCAGCCGCCCCAGGGTGTGGAGGGATGGGGTGAGCTTGTCGGACTCGATCTGGGAGATCAGGCTCGGGGTCAGGCCGCTCCTGGCGGCCAGCTCCTTCTGCCGGATCCCCCGCTCCTTCCGGAGGTCCTTCAGGCGGGCGCCGAGAGACATCGCCCCTATGCCTCGCCGCGGGTGATGGCGGCCATGTCCACCTTCTGGAGGTGGGCATACTCGGGGTTCAGCTCCACCCCGAGGGCGTCCGCCACCCGCACGACGAAGTTGAAGAAGCCGATGATCCCCACCGCGTCCACGATCTCCTCGTCGGAGAGACCGTGAGCGCGGAGCTTCTCCAGGTCGGCCGCCTGGCAGGTCCAGGCCTCGCGGGAGACCTTGACCGCGAAGTCCAGGAGCGCCCGCAGCCGCTCGGAGATGGCGGCCGTGGTGTAGTCGGTCTTGATCGCCTCGGCGAAGGCCGCATCCCCGGTCTCGACACGCAGCCACGCTGCGTGGGCCTCCGTTCAGTAGTGGCAGCGGTTGACCACCGAGACCACGGTCGCGATCGCCTCCCGCTCCACCCGGCTCAACCCGGAGGGGCCGAACATGAGGGTCGAGAAGAGCCCGTTCCAGGCCCGCGTCAACTCCGGGCGGATCGTCGTGCTCTTGATGATGTTCGGGATCCACCCCCTGACCTTCTGGAGCGACTCGTAGAGGTTTTTGACGTACCCCTCGGCCTCCTCCGGCTCGATCGTCCGCACCCAGGTCATCGCGCCTCCTCATCGTTGGCGTGGTTCCGTCCCGCCATCGCCGTCGGCCAGTCGCCGACCGGCAGGCCGGCCAGCTCCCGGAGGGCTCTAGCCACGTACACCCGCGTCATCCGCTTCCGGTAGTAGTAGACCAGGTCGGTGTTGTCCAGCGGCTTCGACGGCCGGGCGGCGACCTCCGCCACGCGGTCGATCAGCTCGGGGGTGAGCCGCTCCCCGGCCAGGAGCCGCTCCGCCTCGACCGCCTCCCGCGGCTGGGAGGCGACCGCGCCGAGGACGATCCGCGCCTCCCGGCAGACCTCCCCCTCCCTCCGGAGCGCGACCGCCACGCCGAGGACCGGGAAGTCGAAGGAGCCGCGCCGGCGGAGCTTCCAGTAGGTCGCCCGGAGCCCGTCCACCGGCGGGAGCGCGATCTCGGCGACGATCTCCTCGGGCGCCTTGGCCAGGTACTGGATCCCGTCGTCCCGGTAGAGGGCCGGGAGTGGGATCACCCGCTCCCCGTCGGGCCCCACCAGCCGGACCCGCGCCCCGAGGCTCCAGAGGACCGGGGCGGTGTCCGAGGAGGAGACCGCCACGCAGCGCGGGCTCCCCGGCGCGACCAGGCAGATGTCGCCGTCCTTCTTCATGCAGAAGCCGATCGCCTTCCGCCAGGCGTAGGACTGGTTGTAGTAGTTGCAGCGGGTGTCGAGGCAGACGTTGCCGCCGATGGTCCCCATGTTCCGGAGCTGGGGGGTGGAGACGAGATCGGCCGCGCGCGCCAGGGCCGGGTAGTGGGTGAGGATCTCGGGATGGAGCGAGACCTGGGTCAGGGTCGCCAGCGCCCCGAGGGTCATCCCTTCCCGCGCGCTTCCCCGAATCCCGCCCAGCTCGCGGACCCCCCGGAGCCCGACCAGGACGCGGGGCTCGAACTGGCGGCGCTTCATGTTGGGGAAGAGGTCGGTCCCGCCGGCGACGACCATGGCGTCCGGGCCGTGCTCCTGGAGGAGCGACACCGCCCCCTCCACCGAGCGCGGGGTTCGGCAGACAGGGCGAGAACGACACGGCATTTACCCACGGCGCGGCCGCTTTGCCCTCAGCCGCCGCTTGACGTCTTCCCATGCTACACGGGGTTCGCCCTTTCGACTTTCGGCAACGATGGCGTCGTAGATGTCCTCCCATATTTCGCGGTGTCGTCTCAGATCGAGAACGACCGCGGTCTTTTTCCCGTCAGGATCCGATAAGAACTGGACACCCTTGACCGTCATATCGCGCCCCCGTTGGAGACGACCATCATGCTCGACCGCTCTTTTCCCGCCAGCTCATCGTCTACTCCCGCTTGAGGCTCAGATCCGCCGGCTGGCCGAACGCGGATTCGACGCGGATCGGCTCGGGGAAGCTGACCCGCGGGAACCGCTCCGGCCCCACCCGCGGCTCCTGCCCCTTGCCCTTCTGGTCGAGCCCCTTCAGGACCTTCTCCGGCGTGATCGGGATCTCGTCCACCCGCACCCCGACGGCGTCGTAGACCGCGTTGGCGATCGCCGGGATCAGGGGGAGGAGCGGCACCTGCCCCGCCTCCTTGGCCCCGAACGGCCCCTCCGGGTCGTTGGTCTCGACCAGGATCGTCCGGATCTCCGGGGTCTCGAGGGTCGTGGGACTCTTGTACTCGAGCATCGAGGGGATCTTGTGGAGCCCCTTCCGGAAGATCTGCTCCTCCATCAGCGCCTCGCCGAGCCCCATGTAGACCGACCCCTCCACCTGCCCCTCGACCAGGAGCGGGTTGAGCGCCCGGCCGCCGTCGTGGGCGATCCAGATCTCGAGCGGCCTGACCTCGCCGGTCTCGGGGTCCACCGCCACCTCGGCGACGCAGGCGGTGTAGGAGTAGGCCGGCGTCGGCCCCACGCCCGCGCCCTTGAACTTCCCGCCCCGCCTCGGCGGTCGATAGGAGCCGGCGGCGGCCAGGGTCCCGTAGGCCGCCTCGGCGAGCTGGGCGGCCTCGGCGAAGCTCATCCCCCGCTCGGGGTCGTCCCGCAGGTAGACACGGCGGCCGCGCGCCACCAGGCCGGCCGGCGAGACCTCGAGCTTCTTCGCCGCGGCGTCGAGGAGGAGGCCGCGGAGCTTCTCGGCCGCCTCCTTGGCCGCGTTCCCCATCATCAGGGTCACGCGCGAGGAGTAGCTCCCCAGATCCACGGGGGTGAGGTCGGTGTCGGCCGTGACCACCCGGATGTCCTCGGGGAGGATCCCCAGGACCTCGGCGACCACGGAGGCGAGGACCGAGTCCGAGCCCTGGCCGATGTCGATGGAGCCGCAGAAGGCCGCGACCCCGCCGCCCCGGTCGATCTTCACGATGACCCCGGTGTGGGGCATCTCGTTCCAGTAGATCGCGAGCCCCGCCCCGGTGATGTAGGAGCTGGCCGCGAAGCCCACCCCGCGCCCCGGGGGGAGCCTCCGGTGCTTCTCCCGCCACCCCGAGGCCTCCACGACCCGGTCGATGCACTCCTCGAGCCCGCAGGTCGTGATGGTCAGGTGGTTGGCGGTCTTGGAGAACGGCTCCACCACCTGCCGCCGGCGCATCTCGGCCGGGTCGAGGCCGAGCGCCTCGGCGATCTTGTCCAGGTGGACCTCGATGGCGTAGCGCGGCTGGGGGGTCCCGTGGCCGCGCTTGGGGCCGCAGGGGGGCTTGTTGGTGAAGACCCGGCACCCCTCGAACTTGTAGCGGGGGACCTTGTAGGTGACGGTCTGAAGGGCGCCGGTGTAGAAGGTCGAGGCGACCCCGTAGGAGCCGTAGGCCCCGCCGTCGAGGATCGAGCGGAAGTGCATCGCCTGGATCGTCCCGTCGCGCGTGACGCCGGTCTTGACCCACATCAGGACCGGGTGGCGGCCGCGGTGGGCGTAGAAGACCTCCTCCCGGGTCAGGGTGCACTTGACCGGCCGGCCGGTGAGCTGGGCCAGGCGCGCCACGACCAGCTCGTGGCTGAAGGGGTCGGACTTCCCCCCGAACCCCCCGCCTACGGGCGTGGCGATGACCCGGACGTGGCTCATGGGGAGCTCGAGGACCTTGGCCAGGGTGCGGTGGACATAGTGGGGGGTCTGGGTCGAGGACCAGAGGGTGAGCTTCCCGTCGGGGTCCCAGCGGGCGACGGCGGCGTGCTGCTCCATGGGGAGGTGGTTGCTCCCCTCGAAGTAGAAGAGGTCCTCCCGGATCAGGTCCGCCTCCCGGAACCCCTCCTCGACGTCCCCGAACTCCAGGGAGACGAGCTTGTGGATGTTCGGGCCGTCGCCGTACTCCTGGATCCGGACCGTCCCCTCGGCCAGGGCCTCCTCGATGGACATGATCGGCGGGAGCGGTTCGTACTCCACCTCGATCAGCTCGGTCGCGCGCTCGGCCGTCTCCTCGTCCACCGCGGCCACGGCCGCCACCGCGTCGCCGACGTAGCGGACCTTCTCGGTCGAGAGGGCCTCCTCGTCCTGGCTGACCGGGAGGATCCCGAACTTCACCGGCGGGAAGTCGGCGCCGGTGATGACGGCGAGGACGCCGGGGAGCGCCCGGGCGCGGGAGGTGTCGATCGCCTTGATGCGGGCGTGGGGGTGCCGGGCCCGGAGGAGCCTGGCGTGGGCCATCCGGGGGAGGATGAGGTCGTCGGCGTACTTCGTCTCGCCGATCACCTTCCCCCAGGCGTCCACCTTGGGGAGGCGCTTGCCGATGACGGCCAGCTCCTCGGCCCGGCGCGGAGGGGTCTCGACCGGTCCCATCGTCACCTCCCCTGTCGCGCCGCCGCCAGCTCCACGGCGTCCAGGATCTTCGTGTAGCCGGTGCAGCGGCAGAGGTTGCCGGCCAGGGCCACGCGGATCGCCTCTCGGCTGGGCCGGGGGTTGTGCTCGAGGAGGGCCTTGGCGGCCAGGAGGATCCCGGGGGTGCAGTAGCCGCACTGGGCCGCCCCCAGCTCGGCGAAGCTCTGCTGGAGCGGGTGGAGGCGCCCGGCCTGGGCCATCCCCTCCACCGTGAGGATCTCCCGCCCCTGGCACTCCACGGGGAGGAGGAGGCAGGAGAGGACCGGCTCCCCGTCCAGGAGCACGGTGCAGGTCCCGCACTCGCCCAGCTCGCAGCCGTGCTTGGTCCCAGTCAGGCCCAGCTCCTCCCGGAGGACCTCCAGGAGGGTCTTGTGGACCGGGGCGAGGACCTGGACGTCGTCGCCGTTGACCCGGGGGGTGAGCAGCTCCCGCATCCCCGTCATCCCATGGAACAATTAATCCCCGATGAAGAGTATATTCAGTATGAGTGAATCGACCGGGGGCTGTCAAGGGGGTGTCGAGGCGGGCCCGGTGGGCGACTCCCACCCGGGATCCTGCCGCGTTTACCGGCCGGGAAACGGGGGCTGGGGCTCGTAGTCGAAGCGGAACAGCCGCCACTGCCCCTGGCGCCGGACGAACGTCCACAGATCCCGGTAGTAGTGGTCCCGGCCCCAGCCGTGGAACCGCTGGTTGATCTCCACGGCGGCGGTGTGGTTGACGATGTAGATCCGATGGATCCAGTCCTCGAAGCGCACCTGCCCGATCGCCGGGTCCCGAAAGGCGCCCAGGGCCTCGCTCCTGATGCCGTCGTAATCGAGCATCACGTCGGGGTTGTCCCACGCGCGCTGGGTCGCGTCCGGGGCATAGGCGGACATGATCCGATCCGCGTCCTTGCGCTCCCAGCCCTCGCCGACGGTCCGGATGAGCCGGACGATCGCCGCCTCGTCGTCGTTCCGCGCGACATACCGGGACGCCGGGACGCCGATCCCGTGATCGGCCCATCCCGGATGGACAAACCAGAGGTGCGCCAGCACAAAAACGGCCAGGGCCAACATCATCCCTCCGCTCCCGGTCTGAGATCTTTTCTTCCGCCGACCAACCTGCGTACATCCCAGATCGTCGCACTGGAGGAGCCTGATGTCCAGCGATCCCGGCGCGATTTCGTCTTGACGGGACGGGACGCCTGTAGGTAAATGGGCGGTGCGCCGCGCGTCGGCGATCCCGGCCGCGCGGCCGTGAGCCCGAAGAGATGGTGGCATCCTCGAAGCTCGTAACGATGGCCGAGGCGGTCGGGCGGCACGTCCCGGACGGCAGCTCCATCGTCCTGGGGACCGCCCTGGAGGCCGCGATCCCCTTCGCGGCGGGGCACGA
>JACPHL010000091.1 GCA_016188625.1 Candidatus Rokuibacteriota bacterium
CGCAGGACCGACCCCGCTCCGGACCGGCGAGGGGAGGCTCCTCGAGGGAGGCCCCCGGGAGATCGCCGAGCGGCTCGTCCGCTTCCTCGAGGAGCGCGGTCTCCTCTGAGCCGCGCCCCGCCGGCACCCCCGGCCGCGCCCTCGCCCGGACCTTCCCGTCGATGGGCCGTTCGCACCACGGAAATGATGGATTTGAGATATGGACTTCGGGCCGGTTCGGCGCGGAAATAGGTCTCAAGCAGAGGTGTGAACGGCGTCGAGAGGGAGGGAGAGCCATGGACCTCACGCGGCGGGACTTTCTCAAGGGGACCGGAACGGGGGCCGGGCTCGCGGCCGCTGGGGCGATCCCCCTGCCGGCGGAGGCCTACACCCCGCAGCTGAAGACCCAGGGGACCAGGGAGGTCCCGTCCATCTGCTACTACTGCGCGGTCGGCTGCGGGATCAAGGCCTCGGTGGCGGACGGGAAGGTCGTGGCGATCCAGGGCGATCCGGAGCACCCCATCAACCGGGGGGCGCTCTGCTCCAAGGCCCAGGCCTACATCCAGGTTCTGGACAACCCGCGCCGGCTCCAAAAGGCCCTCTACCGGGCCCCGGGCGCCACCGCGTGGGAGGAGAAGCCGCTCGACTGGGCGATGGACGAGATCGCCAAGCGGGTCAAGGCCACCCGCGACGCGACCTTCAAGGAGAGCGAGGACGGGGTGAGGGTGAACCGGGCGGAGGCGATCGCCGCGCTCGGCTCGGCCATCATCGCCAACGAGGAGTGCTACCTCCTGGTCAAGCTCATGCGGGGGCTCGGCGTCGTCTGGCTCGAGCACCAGGCCCGGATATGACACTCCCCGACGGTGCCCGGGCTGGGCACCAGCTTCGGTCGGGGGGCGATGACCAACCACTGGATCGACGTCAAGAACGCCGACGCGATCCTGATCATGGGCTCCAACGCCGCCGAGAACCACCCCATCGCCTTCAAGTGGGTGGAGGCGGCCAAACAGCAAGGCGGCACGCTCATCAGCGTGGACCCGCGGTTCACCCGCACCTCGGCGCTGGCAGACATCTACGCACCGTTGCGCTCGGGGACCGACATCGTCTTCCTCGGCGGCATGATCTACCAGGTCCTCGCGAGCGACCGGTTCCAGCGCGAGTACGTGGTCGAGTACACGAACGCGTCCTTCCTGCTCGACCCGGCCTTCGGGTTCAAGGAGCCTTCGGGTTCAAGGACGGCTACTTCACCGGGTGGGATCCGGCGAAGAAGACCTACGACCGCGCCACCTGGAAGTACCAGCTTGACGCCGAGGGGAACCCGCTTCAGGATAAGACGCTGAAGAATCCCCAGTGCGTCTTCCAGCACCTCAAGCGTCACTTCGCCCGTTACACCCCAGAGATGGTGGAGCGGGTCTGCGGGACGCCGAAGGCCGAGTTCCTCAAGGTGGCGGAGGCCTTCACGCGGACCGGTGCCCCTGACAAGGCCGGGACGATCCTGTACGCCATGGGGTGGACCCAGCACTCCAAGGCGACCCAGCTCATCCGGACCGGGGCGATCCTCCAGCTCCTCCTCGGCAACATCGGGGTCGCCGGCGGTGGGGTGAACGCCCTCCGCGGGCTCTCCAACGTCCAGGGCTCGACGGACATGGCCTGCCTCTTCCACATCCGCCCGGGCTACCTCCCCACGCAGCGGGCGAAAGACCACCCGACGCTGGCGGCGTACCTGGAGAAGGAGACCCCCAAGTCGGGCTACTGGGTGAACAGGCCGAAGTTCTTCGTGAGCCTCCTCAAGGCCTGGTACGGCGAGGCCGCCACCCGGGAGAACGAGTTCGCCTACCAGTACCTCCCCAAGAACTCCGCCAGTTACAGCTACATGGACATCTTCGAGGCCATGTACGCGGGGAAGATCAAGGGGTTCATCGTGATGGGCCAGAACCCCGCCGTCTCGGGACCCAACTCGACCTTGGAGCGGAAGGCGCTGGAGAAACTCGAGTGGCTCGTCGTCCGCGACCTCTTCGAGACCGAGACGGCCGCGTTCTGGAAGGGCCCGGGTGTGGATCCCGCCAAGGTGCAGACCGAGGTTTTCCTGCTCCCGTCCTCGACCCACCTCGAGCGCGAGGGGAGCTACACCAACTCGGGCCGCTGGCTCCAGTGGAAGTGGAGGGCCGTCGAGCCGCCGGGGGATGCCCGCTCGGACGGCTGGTTCGTCAACCAGATGGCGCGGAGGCTCAAGGCGCTCTACGCGGACTCCAAGGCGGACAGGGACCGGCCGATCCAGGCCCTCACCTGGGACTACGGCGCCGACGAGCCGGACCTGGAGAAGGTCCTGGCCGAGGTCAACGGCTACACCGTGGCCGATGGGAAGCCGGTCAAGAGCTTCGCCTTCCTGGCCGACGACGGCTCGACGGCCTGCGGGAACTGGATCTACTCCGGCGTCTTCCCCGCCGAGGGGCAGAACCGCGCCAAGTCGCGCAAGGCCGATCCGCCCGAGAGTCTCGGGATCAACGCCGGCTGGGGGTTCTCCTGGCCGGTGAATCGCCGCATACTCTACAATCGCGCCTCCGCCGACCCGCGAGGGAAGCCCTGGAACCGGGAGAAG
>JACPHL010000086.1 GCA_016188625.1 Candidatus Rokuibacteriota bacterium
AAGTTCGCCCGCCGCTAATGCTCGCCGAACGCGCCCGCCGCCTCGTCCCCTCCTCGACCCTCGCCATCACCGCGAAGGCGCGCGCCCTCCGGGCCCGCGGGATCGACGTCATCAGCTTCGGGGCGGGGGAGCCCGACTTCGACACCCCCGAGCACATCAAGGCGGCGGCCGTCCGGGCCCTGCGGGACGGGCAGACCAAGTACACCGACGCGGCCGGGATCGCCGAGCTTCGGGCCGCAGTCTGCCACAAGCTCCGGCGGGACGACGGCCTCGAGTACGAGCCGGGCCAGGTGGTCATCTCCTGCGGGGCCAAGCACTCCCTCTACAACCTCGCCGCGGTCCTCTTCCAGGCCGGCGACGAGGTGCTGATCCCGTCGCCCTACTGGGTCAGCTACCCCGAGCAGGTCCGCCTGGTGGACGCCACGCCGATCCCGGTCCCCACCGACGAGGGCGCGGGCTTCGCCCTCGACCCCGGGCGGCTGCGGGCGGCGGTGAACCCCCGGACCCGGGCCGTGATCCTGAACAGCCCGAACAACCCCACGGGCGCGGTCTTCGCCCGGGAGGCCCTCGCGGCCGTGGTCGAGCTGGCCCTCGAGCGGAACCTCTGGGTCATCTCCGACGAGTGCTACGAGGCCCTGGCCTACGAGGGGCGGGTCCCGAGCGCGGCTGCCCTCGGCCCCGAGGCCAGGGCCCGGACCATCGTGGTGAACACCTGCTCCAAGGCCTACGCCATGACCGGCTGGCGGATCGGCTACGCCGCGGGGCCGGCCGAGGTCATCCGGGCGATGGCGGACTTCCAGAGCCAGTGCACCTCGAACCCGTCCTCCATCGCCCAGTGGGCGGCGGTGGAGGCCCTCACCGGCCCCCAGGACGAGGTCGCCAAGATGGTCGGCGAGTTCGACCATCGTCGCCGGGCGATCGTCGAGGGGCTCAACCGGATCCCGGGCCTCTCCTGCGCCATGCCCCGGGGGGCCTTCTACGTCTTCCCCGAGGTCTCGGGGCTCTTCGGCCGGCGGTGGGGCGACCGGGCCCTCGGCGGCTCGGCCGACGTCGCCGCCTTCCTCCTCGAGGAGGCGCGGGTGGCCGTGGTCCCCGGGCTGGACTTCGGCTCCGACCGGCACATCCGCCTCTCCTACGCCACCGGCCTTCCGGCGATCCAGGAGGGGCTCGAGCGGATGGCGGCGGCCGTGGGGAGCCTCGCGGGATGAGCCCCGACCCGAGCTGGGAGGCTGCGGTCCGCCGGGCGGAGGCGGCCCGCGTCCTGTTCGTCATCGGCGAGACCGACACGGGCAAGACGAGCTTCACGACCTACCTGGCCGGGGGGCTGGCGAGCCGCGGCTTCTCGGTCGCGGTGGTGGACGCCGACCTCGGGCAGTCCGCCATCGGCCCGCCGACCACCGTGGGGCTCGGGCGGATCACCGGTCCGGTGGAGCGGCTCGGCGAGGCCGAGGTGGTCGGCCTCTTCTTCGTCGGCGCCACCTCCCCGCAGGGTCACCTCCTCCCCACCGTCATCGGGACCAAGAAGCTCGTCGAGAAGGCCCTCCGGCTCGGCTTCGACAAGGTGGTGGTGGACACCAGCGGCCTGATCCACGGCGAGCTGGGGCGGCTGCTCAAGCAGCACAAGATCGAGGCGGTCGGCCCCGACCTCGTCCTCTGCCTCCAGCGGAACGGCGAGTGCGAGCACATCCTCCGCCCCTATCTGGCGGGGGCGCGGCCGGAGGTCCTGCGCCTGGCCTCGGCCGGGACCAGCCGACGCCGGTCCCAGGAGGAGCGGCGCCAGCACCGGGAGCGGAGTCTCCAGGCGTATTTTCACGACGCCAAGCCGGTCCAGCTCGACCTCGGCCGGGTCGCCCTCTGCCAGCCGGCCCTCTACGTGGGGCAGGCCCTCTCCCCGCGGCAGCTCGAGGAGCTGGCCGGGTCCATCGACGACATGGTCCTCTGGGCCGAGCGGCGGGGGAACGAGCTGGTCCTGGTGACCCCCGACCCGTTGCGGGAGGGCCAGCTCCGCCAGCTCGGCCGGCGCCACGAGGACGCCGTGGTGACCAACTACTCCCTGGACGACTTCCAGGGGGCCCTGGCGGGCCTCGAGGACGCGGAGCGCGAGACCCTGGGGCTCGGGATCGTGCGGGGCGTGGACTTCGGCCAGAAGGTCCTGACCGTGGAGACCCCGGTCCCCGAAGCGGCAGGCGCCGCCGTCCGGATCGGGCGCCACAAGATCCGCCCGGGATAGGACGGTCCTGGCCAACAGCCGGACGCGCGGGGGCGGGTCGTGAGCGCGCTCGACTCGCCGCTGACCTACCGGGCGATCGCGCTGGCCCTGATCGTCGCCACGGCCCTGGCCTGGGTGGGGATCGTCTCCTGGACTCCGGGCTCGGCGGCGATGGACGACATGGCGATGGCCCCGCTCTCGAGCGTCGCGGCCCTCGGCCTCTTCCTCCTGATGTGGACGATCATGATGGTCGCCATGATGTTCCCGGCCGCGCTGCCGATGGTCCTCATCTTCCACCGGGTCTCGAACGACCGCCGCCCAAAGGGCCTGGCCGCTGTCCCGACCTGGGTCTTCGTCGCCGGCTACCTCGCCGTGTGGGCCGGCTTCGGGGTGGCGTTCTACGGGGTCGAGTGGGGGATCCGCTGGCTGACCGGATCCGGGATGGCGCGGTTCCCCGCCACGGTCGCGGCCCTCGCCTTCCTCGCGGCAGGGGTCTATCAGCTCACCCCGCTCAAGACGGTCTGCCTCCAGCACTGCCGCTCCCCGATGGGGTTCGTGATGTTCCACTGGCGCGAGGGAACGGCGGGGGCCGTCGGGATGGGGGTGATCCACGGGGCCTACTGTCTCGGCTGCTGCTGGGCCCTCATGGTGATCCTGCTCGGGGTGGGGGTGATGAACCTCGCCTGGATCGGGCTCCTCACCCTCCTCATCTTCGTGGAGAAGGTCCTCCCCGCCGGAGCCCTCGTCGGCCGGGTGGTCGGCGGCGGCCTGATTGCCCTCGGGCTTCTCGCCCTGGCCCGGCCGTCCCTGCTCCCCCTCCTGACCCTCGGTCTCTGAGCGATTCGGGGGCTCAGGCCCCCGGGTGAATCTCCACCCCGCCCGGGGCGCCGATGGACGCGACCCTGAGCCGCGGGCAGAGCGGGAGGGTCCCAAGCGCCATCACGCCGACGACCGCCAGGGCGAACGTCACGCCGGCCCAGTCGCCGAGGAGCCCGTAGAGCGGCGGGGCGACGGCCGCCGCGCCAACCCCCATCGTGTAGAAGAGCCCGTAGGCCCGGGCGCGCCGCTCCGGCGCGACCAGGTCCGCGACGCTCCCGTAGAGAACCGAGGAGGTCCCGTTGAGCGCGATCCCGAGGAAAGGGAGGAGGACCAGCGCCGGGGTGAGGGGGAGCGGCAGGAGGAGGAAGATCCCGGCCCCGGTCGCCAGTTCGGTCAGGACCACGGTCCGCACGACGCCCACCCGCTCGGCGATGACCCCGCAGACGAACTTGCCGACCGCCCCACCGCCGAAGACGAGCGCCAGGGCCAGGCCCACCGACTGGACCGGAGCGCCCTTGGCCATGAGGAGAAAGGGGAGGAACGTCAGGAGCGCGTAACGGGTCGCGGTGTCCAGGACCGCGATGGCGGCCAGGGCTGAGAAGCCGCGGCTGTCGAGGATCCCCCACCTCCCGGCCGGCGCGACCGCCGGCGCTCCCGCCGCCCCGCCCTCGCGCCCTCCGACGATCCGACCCAGGAGGACGAAGATCACGACCGTCGCCAGGAGCCCGAGAACCCCATACCCCCGCGTCGCCCACCGCCACCCCGCCCACGCCGCCACGAGCGCCGCGACCGCGGGGACCGTGACCTTCCCCAGGTCACCGGCGAAGTTGTAGGTCCCGAGCGCCACGCGGCGCGGCCCGGTCTCGTACCCCTTGGAGACCAGCGAGGAGGAGAGCGGGTGCTGGACCCCCGAGCCGAGCCCGGCCAGGAGGAGCAGGCCGAGGAGCGCCCCGAACCCTCCGGCTGTCCCCAGGAGGAAGTACCCCGTCGCCACGAGGGCCGTCCCCGCGGCGAGGAGGTCACGCTCGCCCCACCGCTCGGCCAGGAGCCCCGCCGGGGTCTGGAAGCCGGCCATCCCCCCCATGTAGGCCATCTTCAGGAGCCCGACCTGGGTGAGGGAGAGGCGGAAGTCACCCGCGAGGAGCGGGAAGAGGACGTAGAGGGTGTCGGAGAAGCCGTCGTGGAGGAAGTGGATGGCCGAGCAGGCGGCCAGGGTCGCCGCCGCGCGCCGGCGCGGAGGGCTCATCGGTCCACCTTGGGGGGGAGCGGCGTCGCTCCTCCCCCAAGCCCCCCCACCGCCCGGGGCCGCGGTTGGGTGGCGACAGGGAGAGGCGGGTGGCTCATCGGAGGGGCGGCCTCACGCCGCCGAGCGGGTCCAGAACCCCTCGGGGTCCAGGCCCCGGATGATCTCGAGCTCCTCCGCCGAGGGCCCGGGGACCTCGTGGATGTCGGAGAGTACGCGGAGCGGCCAGCCGGTCTCCCGCCGGATCGTCTCCACCCCGGCCCCGGGGAAGGAGGCGGCCAGGTACGCCTCGCGGCTGTCGGGGTCGAAGCGCAGGACGCCCAGGGTCGTGATGATGGCGGCCGGCCCGCCGCCGGGGAGCCCGACCCGACGCCGCCAGTCGCCGCCCTCCCCGTACCCCGGCGAGGTGACGTAGTCCACGCGCTCGCGGAAGCGGTGGCGCTCGTGGGGGATGATGATCACGTGGCGCCGGGCCAGAGACGCGATGTCCGCCGCCCCGCCGCTCCCCGGCAGCCTGACCCGCGGCCGGCGGGGGTCGCCGATATAGGAGGTGTTGAGGTTGCCGAAGCGGTCCACCTCCGCCCCCCCGATGAACCCCAGGTCCACGCACCCCTGCCCGAGGAGGGCCATGATCTCGGCGGTCCCGCCCGAGAAGACCGCCCCGAGGACGTTGGGCGGGTCGCTCATGGTGTAGAGCAGCTCGGCGGCCGGCGTCTCCCGGATGATCCCGTTCTCGAAGAGCCCGATCGCCCCCGGGGCGTGGGTGCGCTTGGCCAGGGCGAAGGCCAGCAGGGGGAGGCGCATCCCCACGAAGACGACGTCGCGGTCGCGGATCTCCCGGGCCGCGACGACCACCATCAGCTCGCGCTCGGTGTACTCCACGCCCATGGCTCAGTAGCCGTAGTTGAGCGGCTCGGAGAG
>JACPHL010000090.1 GCA_016188625.1 Candidatus Rokuibacteriota bacterium
AGGAGACGGTGGAGCGCGAGGGGCTCTGGACGATCCAGACCCCCCAGGCCTTCCGGCTCTCCCTGCTCCGGGAGGCCCACGCCCGCGCCGAGGCCGAGGGGGTCCAGGGGACCGACGACGCGGTCCTGGTGGAGCGCCTCGGCCACCCGGTTCGGCTCGTCACGGGCCTCGCGACCAACCTGAAGATCACGCGCCCCGAGGAGCTCGAGCTGGCCCGGGCCCTCCTCCGGCGGGCCGGGCGGCGCGGCCCGTGATGCTCCTGGGGCTCGGGTTCGACCAGCACCCCCTGGTCCCGGGGCGGCGGCTCGTCCTGGGGGGCGTCGAGATCCCCGCGGCGCGCGGGCTCGCCGGCCACTCCGACGCCGACGTCCTCACCCACGCGGTCGCCGAGGCCCTCCTGGGCGCCCTCGCCCTCGGGGACCTCGGCCAGCACTTCCCAGATTCCGACCCCCGCTACCGCGACGTCTCGAGCCTCGCCCTGCTCGGCCGGGTGGTGGAGATGGTCCAGCGCCGGGGCGGCCGGGTGGGAAACGTGGATGCCACCGTCCTGGCCGAGGCCCCGCGGCTGGCGGGGTCGCTCGACGAGATGCGCAAGCGCCTGGCCGGGACCCTCGGGCTCCCCGTCGAGCGGGTGAGCGTCAAGGCCAAGCACCCCGAGGGGGTGGGCGCGGCCGGGCGGGGCGAGGGGATCGCGGCCCTGGCGATCGCCACCGTCCTCTTGGAGGGGTGATGGTCGCCCTCCCCGCCGCCCCGGGCCCCGCCGGATCGCGCCCCCTCGGGACCGTCGGTCGCACCCCGTGAGCCTGAAGCTCCACAACACCCTGACGGGGCAGAAGGAGCCCTTCGTCCCCCGCACGCCGGGCGCGGTGGGGATGTACGTCTGCGGGGTCACCGTCTACGACCTCTGCCACGTCGGCCACGCCCGGAGCGCGGTGGTCTTCGACGTGATCCGCCGCGCCTTCGAGCACCGCGGCTACCGGGTGACCTTCGTCAAGAACTTCACGGACGTGGACGACAAGATCATCCGGCGCGCCCAGGAGGAGGGGGTCCCGGCCCGGGAGCTGGCCGAGCGGTACGTCGCGGGGTACCGCCAGGACATGGTCGCCCTCGGGGTCCGGGCCGCGGACGTGGAGCCGAAGGCGACCGAGCACATCCCCCAGATGGTCGCCCTGGTCCAGGGGCTGATCGAGCGGGGGTTCGCCTACGCCGTGGACGGCGACGTCTACTTCGAGGTGCGGAAGTTCCCGCGCTACGGGAGGCTGTCGGGGAAGCGCCCCGACGAGCTCCGCCTGGGGGCCCGGGTCGAGGTGGATGAGCGGAAGCGGGACCCCCTGGACTTCGCCCTTTGGAAGCGGGCCAAGCCCGGCGAGCCCGCCTGGGAGAGCCCCTGGGGCCCCGGCCGCCCGGGCTGGCATATCGAGTGCTCCGCCATGTCCATGCACTACCTCGGGGCCTCCTTCGACATCCACGGCGGGGGGGAGGACCTCGTCTTCCCCCACCACGAGAACGAGATCGCCCAGTCCGAGGCCTCCACTGGCCAGGAGTTTGTCCGCTACTGGATCCACAACGGCTTCGTCAACCTGGGGGCCGAGAAGATGTCCAAGTCGCTGGGGAACGTCCTCCTGGTCCGGGAGCTGGTCAAGCGCCACGACCCGGAAGCCCTCCGCCTCTACCTCCTCCAAACCCACTACCGCCACCCGCTCGAGTACGCCGAGTCGCGGGTCGGCGAGACAGGCCGGGCCCTGGAGCGGGTCCGGATCCTCTTCGAGGAGGCCGCCCGCGCGCCGGGGAGACCCGGGCGGGCCGGGACAGGGGAGCGGTTCGGGGAGGAGATCGCCGCGGGGCGCCGGCGCTTCGAGGCGGCGATGGACGACGACGTCAACACCCCCCAGGCCCTCGGGGCCCTGTTCGAGCTGGTCCGCGTCCTCCACGCCTACCGGGCCGAGGCCGGTCCGGCGGACCCGGCCTTCCAGGCAGGGGTCGCGGAGCTCGGCCGTCTCGGCGGGGTCCTCGGGCTGTTCGGCGGGACCGGACGCGGCGCCGAGCCGCCCCCCGAGCTCCGCGAGCGGATCGAGGCCCTGGTCCGCGCCCGGGGCGAGGCCCGGGCCCGGAAGGCCTGGGCCGAGGCCGACCGGCTGCGCGGGGAGCTCGCGCGCCTGGGGGTGATCGTCGAGGATACCCGGGAGGGGACGACCTGGCGATGGCGGGGGTGATCCTCTACGGGCGGAACCCGGTCCTGGAGGCCCTCCGGCAGGGGTCGGCTCCGGGAGATCGAACTCCTCGCCCGGCGGCTGGGCCTCAAGGTCTCCCACCGGTCCAGGGCGGAGCTGACGAGCCTGGTCGGCCACCCTCACCACCAGGGGGTGGTGGCCCGGGTGGCCGCCAAGGCCTACGCCGAGCTCGACGAGCTCCTGGCGATCCCCCGGCAGCGCGGCGAGCCGCCGTTGTTCCTGGCCCTGGATCAGGTCCAGGACCCCCAGAACCTCGGGAACCTTCTCCGGACCGCGGAGGCCGCCGGGGTCCACGGGGTGATCCTGCTGCGCCACCACGCCGCCGGCCTCACCCCCGCGGTGGCCAAGGCCGCCGCCGGCGCCCTCGAGTCGATCCCGGTGGCGCGAGCGGTCAATCTGGTCTCGGCCCTGGAGCGTCTCAAGGCCGAGGGGTGCTGGGTCGTCGGGGCGACCCCGGACGGCCGGGACGAGGCGTGGGCGGCCGACCTCGCCCGCCCCCTGGCCCTGGTCCTGGGCGGGGAGGGGCGGGGGCTTCGCCCCCTGGTGCGGCGGGCGTGCGATCTCCTGGTCCGGATTCCCCTGAGGGGGCGTCTCGCCTCCCTCAACGTGGCGACGGCGGGGGCGATCCTCCTCTACGAGGTCCTGCGGCAACGGCAAGGGGTGAGAGAAAGCTGTTGACAAGCCATATTTATTTCATTATGCTGGCCTTTTGTCGCCTGCTGGCGTAGCTCAGGGGTAGAGCGGCTGACTTGTAATCAGCAGGTCGGGGGTTCGAATCCTCTCGCCAGCTCCAGGGTCGGTTTCGGCGAGGACTCCGCGGCTCGGGATGGGGAGGTACCCAAGTGGCCAAAGGGGGCAGACTGTAAATCTGCTGGCGCACGCCTTCGGGGGTTCAAATCCTCCCCTCCCCACCAGTCTTCAGCGTTTCCCGCTCCATAGGCTTCAGGGAAGGATCGGAAGTGCGACGGACGGATGCCCATGTAGCTCAGTCGGCAGAGCACGTCCTTGGTAAGGACGGGGTCACCGGTTCAAGTCCGGTCATGGGCTCCAGCCCCATCCTCGTCTTGCCCCGCGCCGGCGGGAGGCCCCGCCTCCCCTAAGGCCCCTCAGGAGGGAGGTTCGATGGCGAAGGCGAAGTACGAGCGGACGAAGCCGCACGTGAACGTGGGGACGATTGGGCACATCGATCACGGCAAGACGACGTTGACCTCGGCGATCACGAAGGTG
>JACPHL010000095.1 GCA_016188625.1 Candidatus Rokuibacteriota bacterium
CAGGGCCCGGAGAACCCGGCGGTCCCGCTCGACGGCGCGCGGGGAGAGGTCCGTGTAGCCTAGCGCTAGGAGGCGGTAGAGCCACCGTCGGCGGGGCAGCTCGCGCATGCAGAGCACGAGGTCCGCGCGAGTGGAGAAGTATCCGAGGGCCATCGAGATGGCCAGGTAGACGACGATGACGACAAGGTCCCAGATGAGCGGGGAGCCGAGCCGTCCGTAGAGGAGGAGGTGGTAGAACCGGTCCGGCCGCCCCAGGTCCAGCATGATGAAGATCGTCGCCAGGATGAGACAGCTGATGGCGAGGATCTCGGCGATCCGCGCCACCGGCCGGAAGCGCTCGATCCCGACGGCGTGGACCAGCGCGGCCACGAGGATGCCTCCCGCCGAGAGCCCGATGAAGAGGACGAAGTTGACGATGTAGACCCCCCAGTACGCGGGGGTGTTCATCCCGGTCACCCAGAGGCCCGTGGTCCACTGCTGGCCGAAATAGGTGGCTATCCCCCACCCGACGAGCGCGACCAGGCCCAGCAGGACCAGCACGTAGCCCGGACCGATCCGCTCCAGCCGACGGATGGTCTCTCTGAAGACCAACGCCTCTGCCCTGGCCATGGCTCATCCCTCCATGAGGTAGATCACCTGCGGTCGGGTCCCCAGCTCCTCGAGGAACCGGAAGGCCCGGGGGCTCCGGGCCAGCCGGTAGACCTGGCTCCGCTCGTCGTCGAGGTCGCCGAAGAACCGGGCGCGCCTCGGGCAGGTTTGGACGCAGGCCGGGACCACGTCCCCGTCACGAAGCGCCCTCCCCTCCGCCGCCGCCCGCCTGCGGGCCCGCTCGCTCCGCTGAACGCAGAAGGTGCACTTCTCCACGACCCCGACGGGCCTGGGGCGGGCGGGGGCGTCCGGGTTGCGGTAGGAGGCATGGGTCTCGGCGAACTCCGGGGCCCGCCAGTTGAAGTAGCGCGCCCCGTACGGGCAGGCCACCGTGCAGTACCGGCAGCCGATGCAGCGCTCGTAGTCCTGTCGGACGATCCCCTCGGGATCCTTGAAGGTGGCCCCGACGGGGCAGACCTGGACGCACGGGGGGTTCTCACAGTGCATGCACGGGCGCGGGATGAAGCGCCCCTTGATGTGACGCCCCTCCCCCTCGATGACGGGGATCACCTCGTTCCAGAAGATGGCCCGACCCTCGTCGCTGTCGCGCTGGCCGGCGATCGGGACGTTGTTCTCCACCCGGCAGGCCACCGTGCAGGACTGGCAGGCCGTGCACTTGTCGAGGTCGATGACCATTCCCCAGCGGGGCATGCCCGATCCCTCCCTTCCTCTAGGTGCCTCGAAGGGGGGCGCTGCCCCACTTCGATATTTCCTACGCCCTGTAGACCTTCACGCGGGTGGAGAAGAACCCCGCCGTCCCTCCGAGGTAGTCGTACTCGTTGGCCAGGATCCAGTTGGGGTTGGCCCCCCGCCCCTTGGCCCAGCGCCCGTAAGCCTGGTGCCCGAGCTCGAACGGCATGTTGACCACATCCGGCTGGGCCCCCGGGTAGAGCCGGGCCCGGGTCTGGAGCTTCCCGAGCGGGGACTCTACCCAGACCGGATCCCCATCGGCGATCCCGAGCTTCTCGGCCGTCCGGGGGTTGATCTCAACCCAGCCCTCCCACTTCATGTTCGTATGCACGCCGAGAATCTCCTGAAGCCACGGGACATTGGCCCCGCGCCCCTCGGCGTGGGTCATGAGCTTGTAGGTGTTCAAATGAAACGGGAATTCTTTGGGATCGCCGGCGGTGCGGAACGGCTCGTAATGCGGGAGGTAGACCTCGTCGCCCCTGGCCCCGAGCCTGAGGCCTCTCAGGATCCCTTCCAGGGCCCGCTCCTGGGTGAGGGCCTTGCCCTGGGCCGCGGCCTTCTCGACCTCTTTCTCCGCCAGGTCGTGAAGCTTATGCTGGAGCGCCGTCGAGTAGAACTCGAACTTCTTGGTCGGCGTCTTCAGGACCGCCTCCCACTCCCCGAAGCGGTAGGGCGGCGCGGCCCAGACGCCCTCCTCCGTGAGCCGCTCCCAGAAGCCCTCGAAGGTCGGGCTCACGATGGTCCCCTGCTGGGCCTCCCAGACCCCGCGGAAGCGGAACTGGAGGAGGTCCACGAAATCCCGCCAGGGGAAGGACCGGGCGACGCTCCCCCCGATCCCCTTGGCGATCTCGATCAGGACATCCCCGGTGTTCCGGGTGTCGTAGAGGGGCTGAACGACCGGCTGGCGGAGCCCTACCACCGGGTAGCCCAGGCTCGGGTAGATGACGTCGTCGTGCCAGCGCTCGAGGTAGGTGTGGTCCGGGAGGATCAGGTCGGCGTGCTGGCTGGTCTCGTCCAGGAAGGGCGAGAAGGTCACCACGAACGGGACCTTCTCGATCGCCCTGTAGAAGCGCCCCACGTCGGGCGTGGAGAAGAGCGGGTTCGTGTAGTAGGCAAAGAGCGCCTTGACCGGATAGGGCCCTTCGCCGAGGATCGACTCGGGGAGGCCCTGGTAGACCTTCCCTGCCAGCGGGTACCGGGCGGTGCCCGCCAGGTCCACCCGGGGCTTGGCGGTCCCCGCCCTGGCGAGGTCATCCTGGACCACGTCGGGCCACGGGGTGAAGGAAGGCCCGCGCTGGACGATGATGCCGCCCGGCGCATCGACGGATCCCACCAGCGCGTTGAGGGCGTGGATGGCCATGCGGTTGTAGATCCCGTTGGACTGCATGCTGGCCCCGCGCTCCCCCGCGGCGATGGCCGGCCTGGTCGTCGCGAACTCGCGCGCGACCCTGACGATGGTGTCGGCCGGGACCCCGGTGATCTCGGAGACCTTTGCGGGCGGGTAATCCCGGAGCACCAGCGTCTTGAACCCGAGACGGCGCTCACCCGTCTTCTCGTCCGTCCAGTCCTCGAAGCCGAAGGTGTGCCCGGCCACGAAGGTCTCGTCGTAGAGTCCTTCCTGGACGATCACGTGGGCGATGCCGAGGGCGAGCGCGCCGTCGGTGCCGGGGCGGACGGGTATCCACTCATCGGCCTTGGCGGCGGTGACGGAAAACCGGGTGTCCACCTGGACGATCTTGGCGCGGATCGGCCGGCCCCGCCGCATGTGGCCGTAGGCCCTGAGGAGACGGGTCGTCGGGCGCCAGGCCTCGATGAACCCCCCACCGAAGCAGAGCAGGTAGTTGGTCCGGTCCCAGTCATAGCCGAGATAGGACTTGATCCCCTGGGTCAGGTAGTGGGCGAGGGCGGAGCCATCGGCGCAGATGGAGGAGTGGCCGACGTGGTTCGGCGTTCCGTAGGCGCGGCAGAAGCGATCGATCAGGTCGCCCATCTGCCCCCGGTTCCGCCCGCTCATGAAGACGAGGGTGTGGGACTCGCCGCGGGCGCGGAGCTCCTTGAGGCGGCCGACCACCGTGTCCAGGGCCTCGTCCCAGCCGATCTGCCTCCACCGCCCCGCGCCCCGGGGGCCGACGCGGAGCAGCGGCCCTTTGAGGCGATCCGGGTCGTAGAGGACCTGGAGCCCGATCTGCCCCTTGGGGCAGAGGACGCCCTCATTGATGGGGTGCCTGGGGTTCCCCTCGATCTTGACCGCCCGCTCCTCGACGACACGGACGCGGATCCCGCATCCGCCGGGACACTGCAGGCACACGCTCGGCACCCAGCGCTCCTCCGCTGCATCCGAGGGCCCGCCACGCTCCTGTGCCCCCTCACGCCCCGGTCGGCCGGAGACGAGGAGCGCTGCGCCGGTGGCGGATGAGGCCTTGAGGAATGCCCTCCGCGTCATGGCCATGGTCGTTCCCTCCTCTTGATGGTCGGCCCCTGCCGGCTCCAGTGTCGGGCGGCCGCACCCGGGTTGTAAATTCCCGAAACGGCCCAGCGGGGAGGGAAATTTTGCAGGGGGGTGAGGATGCCTAAAAGGCAGTAGGCCGAGATAGTGCCTTTGCGGGAAAGGCGGACTGGAGGTCAGGCCTCGAGGTCGATGAGGCCCTTCCGGATGGCGTAGCGAATCAGCTCGGCGCGGTTGTGGAGGTTCAGCTTCGCCATGGCGTTGGCGCGGTGGCGTTCGACCGTGTAGGGGCTGATGGCGAGCTTGGCGGCGATCTCCTTGCTCGTGAGCCCTTCCGCGATGAGGCGGAGGATCTCCCGCTCCCGGTCGGTGAGCGGATCCACGGCAGGCTGCCCCTCCTTGACCCGGTCCAGGTACTCATCGAGGAGGCGGCGGGTCAGGGGCGGCGAGAGGTAGGCCTCGCCCCGGGTGACCGAGCGGATCGCCCCGATCAGCTCCTCCGGGGGAGCCCCTTTGACCACGTACCCCGCGGCCCCCGCGTGGAGCATCTGGAAGAAGTACTGCTCGTTCTCGTGCATGGTGAGGGCCAGCACCTGGACCTTGGCGTGTTCGGCCTTGATCCGTCGAGTGGCCTCCAGCCCGTTGAGGTCGGGCATCGCCACGTCCATGAGGACGAGATCGGGACGAAGCTCCTTCACCGCCCGGATCGCCTCCCGTCCGCTGGCCGCCTCGCCGACCACCGCAAGGTCGGACTGGGACTCCAGGAGGAGCCTGAGTCCGGCGCGGACGATCGCGTGATCGTCGACGAGCAGGATCTTCGTCTTCGTCATCCCCCTGCCCCCAGTGGGATCTCGATGGAGATACGGGTTCCCGCGCCGGCGCCGCTCTCGATCCGCCATCGCCCCCCCAGGAGCGTCACGCGCTCCTCCATCCCCAGCAGACCGAGCCCGTCGCGCGCGGATTCAGGGTCGAACCCCTTGCCGTCGTCGGAGATCTCGGCGGCGACAACCCCGTCGCGAAACTCGAGGCGGACGGTCGCCCGGCCGGCCCCGGAGTGCCGGACGATGTTGGTGATGGCCTCCTGGACCACCCGAAAGAGCGCGGTCTCCACCTGCGGAGACAGTCGCCGGCGGGGCCCGCCGATCTTGAGCACGGGCTCGATTCCCGCCCGCGCGAGGTGGGTCTCGGCGAACCACTGGATCGCCGGGATGAGGCCGAGATCGTCCAGGAGGGTGGGGCGAAGGTCCACCATGAGACGGCGGATCTCCTCCAGCGTCATGGCCAGGAGGCCCTGGATCTCGCCCAGGTGGCGCCTGAGGGCATCGGATCCAGGCGGGATGGCGGCCTCGGCGCTCCCCACGTTCATGATGAGGGCCGTGAGGCTCTGCCCGATCTCGTCGTGCAACTCCCGGGAGACCCGGCGGCGCTCCTCCTCCTGGGCCGTGATGAGCTTGTCCAGAAGTTGACGCCGGCCCTCCTCCTTGCGCTGGACCTCCTCGTAGAGGCGGGCGTTCTCCACCGCCATCCCGATCTGGTGGCCGATGGCGGTCAGCAGGTTGAGATCCTCATCGTCGAGCCCGTGGCCCTCTTCGGTCACGACGTTCATGATCCCGAGCACCCGCTCCTTCGCCCTCAGCGGAACCGACGCGTGAGCCGTCTGCTCGCGCGCGGCGGCGGGCGAGATCCCGGCGCAGGCCGCCGGCACGGGTCCGGCTTCCTCCAGGACGATCCACCCCGCCCGGAGCTTCATGACATCCAGCACCTCGGCCAGGGCGCCTTTCAGGATCTCCTCGAGGTGCAGGGACCGGCTCACGGCGACCGCGATCGCGTTGAGCGCCGAGAGCTCCGCGTTTCGGCGCAGGAGTTGGCGGCGGGATCGGTCAAGGGCCTCCGTCATGGCGTTGAAAGCTTCGGTCAGGCGCCCGATCTCGTCGCGCGACCAGACGGGCGCCCTCTGGGAGAACTCGCCGCGGCCGACGGCCTCGGCCGCTCTCCCCAGGGCGAGGATCGGGCGGGTCAGCACGAAGGTAAGGAGCAGGGCCGCGGCCACTCCCCCGAGGGAGACGAGGGCGGTGACGCCGAGGAGCCGGCGGGTCATGCTGGTGACGATGGCGCCGATCCTCCGGTCGGACATCCCGACCCGGGCGACTCCGGCGCGGCCCTCCAGGATGGGCGTCGCCGCGTCGTAGATCCGCCCCTCCTCGGTCTCCAGGAGCTGGAGCCGGACCGCCCCCGGGGGCGCGGGGAGGTGGGCCCGGAGGAGCTGGAGGGAGGGCCTGCCCGAGAGCGTGTGGGCGAGCACCTCGCCCGAGCGGTCGAGGACCAGGACGTAGCGGACATCCTCGTTGTGTTCCAGGGTCGATCGGACCAGCTCGTGCAGGGCGAAGAGGTTGTTGGTGACGATCAGATCGGCGGCCCGGCCCGCCACCTCCCGGGCCAGCGCGGCTCCCCGACCCTGGAGCTCCGTCTCGAGGGTCGCCCGCATGCTGGAGCGGACCTGAAGCGTGACCCCAAATCCGAGGAGCACCACCATCCCCAGCGCGATCCCCATGATCTTGATTCTGACGGGGACCGAGAGGGCCCATGACGCAAACTGCGACCATCCGGGCATCATGGCAGGTTCTTGACGCGCGCCGCCATCGTCCGGACATCCCGGTAGTAGCCCTCGTCGAGAGAGACGAAGCGGTCGATCGCCAGGTCGGCGAGGATCCGTTTCGCCTTCGGGTCCCGGTCCATCTCGAGGAAGACCTGGCGGAGCTGCTCACGAAGCGACGGGTCGATGCGGGGGTGGACCACCACCGGCGGGTTCCCCCACGGCGGGGACTTCCCGATGACCTTGAGGCGCCGGCCCAGCTCGGGGGACTGGAGGACCATGAACTCATAGACCAGGCTGTCCACCGCGCCGCCGTCCACGAGCCGGTCCGCCACCGCCCGCACGGTGTTGTCGTGGCTGTAGGTGAACACCGTGCGCGCGAAGTAGGTCTCCGGGCGCTCACCGCGCCGGGCCAACAGGTAGGCGGGATAGAGCCAGCCGGAGCTGGAGAGCGGATCGGAGAAGGCGAAGGTCTTGCGGCGAAGGTCGTCCAGGGACCGGGCCTGGCTCTCCGCCGGGACGATCAGGAGGGAGTGATAGGTCACCCGTCCCATCACCTGAGGCACCACCAGGATCTGCATCCCGAAGTCCCGCTGTCCCAGGATGTAGGCGTAGTCGCAGACGAAGGCCACGTCGGCGTGCCCGTTCCGGACCAGGTCGTTGATCTCGCTGTAGGTCGGGCGCTGGAGAAACTCCACCGGCCGGTCCAGCCGCTCGGCCAGGTAATCCAGCAGGGGGGTATAGAGCCGGAAACTCTCCCGCGGGGAGATGACCGGGGCGACGGCGATGCGCACGGGGGCCTTCACCGGGCGGTCCGGCCGCCGGACGGTCTCCGTCACCTCGGAGGTCAGCTTGAGCCTCTGGGGGGTCGGCGCATCGCCGCATCCGGCGAAGGCGGCCAGCACCGGGACGGCCACCCCCGCCAGCACCGCGGTGCGCGCCCGGGAACCCCATCCCCGCCTCATGCCCCACCACCTCCCGTGAGGACCATCAACTCCAGTGCCGTCCCCCCTCACCGGGCTGGAGGCCGCGGCCCGCCCCTGTCGGCTGCCGGGGACCCGGAGAGGCCGGCCGGCGAGGGCGAAGGACCAGGGCCAGGAGCATCCGGAAGATCTCCTCGTAGGGGTAGCTCCCCGTCAGCAAGCCCCAGAGGATGCGCCCCTGGGCCTCCTCCCTGCTGGCGTCCCCCCGCTCCGCGGCGACCAGGATCGTACCCGGGGCCGTCAGGAACCGC
>JACPHL010000102.1 GCA_016188625.1 Candidatus Rokuibacteriota bacterium
CCGGTCGTGATCGCCCGCGGCACCCCGGCCCCCGAGGCCCGGGTCCACGTGAGCCGCCACCTCCTCCTCACCCTCGCCCCCTTGCTCCCGCCCCCGCCCGAGATCCCGCCGGTGCGCCTCGCCCCGACCGCTCGGGAGCGGCAAGGGGCCGAGCGCTGGTGTCGCGCGCACGGCGTGGACCCCGCGCGCCTGGTCCTCCTCCACACCGGGGCCGGCGGCGCGGCGAAGCGCTGGCCCGCCGAGCGGTTCGCGGCGCTCTCGGGGCGGCTCGGCGAGGAGGGCCTCGCGCCGGTGGTCCTGGGTGGGCCCGCCGACCCGGAGGCCTTGGACGCCTTGCGCGCGACCGGCGGTCTGGGGTTTACCCTCGCCCTCGACCTCGGGCTCCGCCAGCTCCTCGCGCTCTCGGCCCTCGCCCGAGGCTTCGTCGGGAACGACTCGGGGCTGACGCACCTGGCGGCGGTGGCGGGGACGCCGACGCTGGCCCTCTTCGGCCCGACCGATCCCGTCGTCTGGAGCCCGCTCGGCCCGGTCTCGCGGGTCCTCGTCGCCCGCCCCCTCGGCGGCGACCCGTGGGGCGATCTCACCCCCGAGCGGGTTCTGGCCGCGTTCCTCGAGATCGCCGGGGCTACCGGGCGCGCGGCGTGAGGCCGGCGATGAGCGGGGCGCGATCACGGGGCAGCCGCAGCGGCCTCGGCGCTCCGCGGGGGACCGGCCGGCCGCGGCGCGACCGGCGGGTGATCGGCCGGGGCGGCGAGGGGCTGGCCGGGGCGCTGAACCGGGTGGTCGGGGCCTGGTCGGGGGTGAGGATCACCCCCATGTTCGGCCGCTGGGGGTATTTCCTCGGCGGCGTCCTGTTCGGGACGTACCCCCTCCGGCCCAAGAGCCACGATCTCTGGATCCGGCTCTCCCGCGAGGACCAGGCGCGCGCCCTGAAGCTGGCCGGGATCACGCCCCACCGGCGCTTCGCGGCCAGGGGGTGGATCGAGTGCCGCCTCGCCGAGCCCGAGGAGCTCCCGTGGGCCCTCAAGTGGCTGCGCCGCGGCTATGAGCGGGCGCGGCACGCCAGGGAGGAGGAGGGCTGACCCGAGTCGCCCTGCGGCCCTCGCGGCGACGGTCCGGGGTATGTTAGGCTTGGGTGTCCGCCCCTGAGAGGATGCCTTGGTGCCGCTCGAGCAGAGGCGCTCGGTCTGCCCCCACGACTGCCCCTCCGCCTGCGCCCTGGTCGTCACGGTCGAGGACGGCCGGATCGCCCAGGTGGCCGGAGACCCGGAGCATCCGTTCACCCAGGGGGTGATCTGCGGGAAGGTCCACGCCTACACCGAGCGCGTCTACTCCCCCCTGCGGGTCCTCCACCCGATGCGCCGGGTGGGGGAGAAGGGGAAGGGGGAGTTCGAGCGGATCTCCTGGGACGAGGCGATCGAGGAGATCGCCCACCGCTTCCTCCGGGTGATCGCCCAGTGGGGGCCCGAGGCGATCCTCCCCTTCTCCTACGGCGGGACCCTGGGGCTGGTCCAGTTCTACGCCGGCCACGCCTTCTTCCACGCCCTGGGCGCGAGCCGGCTCGACCGGACCATCTGCGTGAGCACGGCCTACGCCGGCTGGCGGGCGACGACCGGCGCCGTCACCGGGAACGATGCCGAGCAGCTCGTGGACGCCGACCTCGTCCTCCTCTGGGGGATCAACGCCGCCCACACCCACATCAACCTGATGACCTTCGTGAAGCGGGCCCGCGCGCGCGGGGCTTGGATCGTTGCCATCGACCCCTACCGGACCCCACGGCCGTCCAGGCCGACGAGCACCTCGCGCTCCGCCCGGGGACCGACGCGGCGCTGGCCCTCGGGCTCATGCACGTCCTGACCGCCGAGGATCGCCTGGACCACGACTACCTCGCCCGCGCCACGCACGGCTTCGAGGCCCTCCGGGAGCACGTCCGCCAGTACCCGCCCGAGCGGGTCGCGGAGATCACCGGGATCCCGGTCGAGCAGGTCGTCGGGCTGGCCCGCCGCTACGGCGCGACGCGCGCGAGCTTCATCCGGGTCGGGATCGGGATCTCCCGCCACGAGAACGGGGGGATGGCCTGCCGGACCATCGCCTGCCTCCCCGCCCTGACCGGGGCCTACGCCCACCCTGCGGGCGGGGCGCTCCTTTCCACCTCGGGGGCCTTCCCGCTGAACTACGCGGCCGTGGAGCGGCCGGACCTGATGCCCGGGCCGGCGCGGACCATCAACATGATCCACCTCGGGCGGGTCCTGACCGACCCGGACCTCCGCCCGCCCGCCCAGGCCCTCTACGTCTACAACTCGAACCCGGCCAGCGTCTGCCCGAACCAGGGACTGGTCCTCCAGGGCCTGGCCCGCGAGGACCTCTTCACCGTCGTCCACGAGCAGATCGAGACCGACACCGCCGACTACGCCGATCTCCTCCTCCCCGCGACCACGAGCATGGAGCACCCCGACCTCTACAAGTCCTACGGCCACCTCTACCTCCAGCTCGCCGAGCCGGTGATCGCCCCCGAGGGCGAGGCCAAGTCGAACTGGGAGGTCTTCCGGCTTCTCGCCCAGGCGATGGGGCTCCGGGACCCCCACTTCAAGAAGACCGAGGCCGAGCTGATCCAGGAGCTGCTGGCCGTGAAGCACCCGGCCATGGAGGGGATCACCTATGAGCGCCTGGTCGCCGAGCGGTCGGTCAGGCTGAACCTCCCTCGCCCCTACCGGCCGTTCGCGGACGGCGCCCCGACCCGCTCGGGGAAGATCGAGTTCGTCAACGAGCGCCTCGCCGCCGAGGGGCTCCCGGCGCTGCCCACCCATATCTCGCTCCGGGAGGGGCCGGACAACCCCGAGGTGGCGGCCCGCTACCCGCTCCAGTGCATCGTCCCCCCGAACCGCTTCTTCCTCAACTCGAGCTTCAGCCAGTCGAAGCTCCTCCGGGCGCGCCAGGGCGGCCCGGCGGTCTTCCTCCACCCCGCGGACGCCGAGCATCGCGGGATCCTCCCCGGCGAGCAGGTCCGGGTCTTCAACGACCGGGGCTCGGCCCTGTTCACCGCCGTCCTGACCGAGGAGACCCGCCCCGGGCTCGCGGTCATCGAGGGGATCTGGTGGCACAAGCACATGCCGGGCAGCCGGGGGGTGAACGTCCTGACCTCGGATCGCTGCACCGATATGGGCGGAGGGCCGGTTTTCCACAGCAATATGGTCGAGGTCGAGCGGGCCGCCGGTTTCAATCCAACAATTCGCTGACTCGATGCAACCATGAGGCGCCGAGCCTTGCGTGCCGACTCATCGTCCCAGGAAGCCCGGCTCCTTGAGCGGGAGACGCGCCAGCTTAAGGAGACCATTGCGGCCTTGCGCGAGGCGCTGGAGCAAGCGAAGGCCGAACAGGAGGCAGCCGTGGCCAGGGTCGTTGCCGAGTCCAGCCAGGAGATCGGCCAGCTGAATGCCGCCATCCGGGCGCTGCGCGAGGAGCTGGAGAAACTCCGGCTCGAAAAGGACCGGGAGGTCCAGGAGGCCCTGGCATCCGGCCACGCCGAGTGCCAGCACCTGCAGGCAACCATCCGGGCGCTGCGCGAGGAGCTGGAGCTGGGGAAGATCTTGCACGAGGAGGCGCTGCACAAGGTGGGGCGCGCCCACCGCGACGAGATGGCCCAGCTGGAGCAGACCATCGTCGCGCTGCGGGAGAGATTGCGAGCGAGCCATGGCCAGAAAGATTGAGCGAGTCGCCACGAGACGGTCGCGCAACCGGTCAGCGAAGCAGGCCGGCGAGAAACTCTCTTACGCCGAGATCTTGCTCCGGGTCACGCAACGCGTGGCCGGGGCGGAGAATCTCGACGGGCAGCTCAAGGCGCTGCTGGAGATCGCGACGCAGGTCCTCGGGTGCGATCGGAGCTCCCTGTTCCTCAACGATCCGGAGACGAACGAGCTCTACTCGCGGGTGGCCCAGGGGAATCTCAAGCGGGAGATCCGGATCCTGAATCATACGGGGATCGCCGGCCATGTGTTCGGCACCGGCCGGGGCCTGATCGTGGAGGACGCCTACGCGGACCGGCGATTCAACCGGTCGATCGACGAGCAAACCGGCTACCGGACGCGAAACACCGCCTGCGCGCCGATCAAGACGGTGAAGGGGGAGGTCATCGGCGCCATCGAGGCCCTGAACAAAAAGGGAGGCCCGTTCCTCCCCGGGGATCTGGAGTGTCTCGAGGCCATGGCGACCCACGCGGCGGCCTTCCTCCAGCGCACCCTCTTCCTTGAGAGGACCGAACGGGAACGCCAACGCGAATCGGAGTTCATGAGCGTGGTCTCGGAGATCTCCTCGGAGATCCAGCTCGGCGCTCTGCTGCAGAAGATCATGGCCACCGTGACCAAGATCCTCAACGCCGAGCGGTCAACGCTGTTCGTCAACGACGAGAAGACCAACCAGCTGTACACCGAGGTCGGGGAGGGTCTGGGAGCCATCCAGATCCGCTTCCCCAACCATCTGGGCATCGCGGGCTCGGTCTTCACCTCGGGGCAGTCGATCAACATTCCCCACGCCTATGCCGACCTCCGTTTCAACCCGGAGTTCGACAAAAAGACGGGATTCTTCACTCGTTCGATTCTCTGCACGCCGGTCGTGAACAAGGACGGGAAGACCATCGGCGCGACGCAGGCGCTCAACAAGCGCGGAGGCCCCTTCACGGCGGAGGATGAGGCGCGCCTCAAGGCGTTCACCGCGCAGATCTCGATGGCCCTGGAGCACGCCAAGCTCTTCGACGAAGTCCAGAACATGAAGAACTATAACGAGGCGATGCTGGAGTCCATGTCGAACGGCGTGATCACGATCGATGAAGAGGAAAAGATCGTGACGTGCAACACGGCGGGCCTGCGCATCACCCGCACGACCCCGGAGGAGATCCTGCGGAAGCCGGTCGAAGCATTCTTTACCGGTGAAAATCACTGGCTCGTAGAGCGCCAGAGGCAGGTGGAGCAAACGGGCAAGTCCGAGGTGGTCATGGACGCGGAGATGGAATTCGGCGGCGAGAAGGTGTCGGTGAACGCCGCCATCCTCCCGCTGATCAGCGTGAAGCAGAAGAAGCTGGGCACCATGGTCATGCTGGAGGACATCAGCGAGGAGAAGCGGATCAAGGGCACGATGGCGCGCTACATGGACCCGGCCATCGCCGATCAACTCCTGGCGCGCGGACAGGACATGCTCGGGGGCGTCAGCAGCACGGTCACGGTCCTGTTCTCCGACGTGCGCAGCTTTACGACGGTGACCGAGCAACTCGGGGCCCAGGGCACGGTCTCGCTCCTGAACGAGTACTTCACGCTCATGGTGGACTGCATCCAGCGCGAGGGCGGCATGCTGGACAAATTCATCGGGGACGCGATCATGGCGGCCTTCGGGGTTCCGGTGGCGCACGAGGACGACGAGGATCGGGCGGTGCGGGCCGCGGTCTCGATGATTCGCGAGCTGGCCCTGCTCAACCGGGCCCGGGCGAGCCGCGGGCAAAAGCCGGTGGAGATCGGCATAGGGATCAATACCGACGAGGTGGTGTCAGGGAACATCGGCTCGCCGAAGCGGATGAACTACACCATCATCGGGGACGGGGTCAATCTGGCGGCGCGCCTGGAGACCGCCAACAAGCAGTACGGCACCCGCATCCTGGTGAGCGAGTACACGTACAAAAAATTGCGCGGCACCTACCGGGGCCGGGAGGTCGACCGGGTGGTCGTGCAGGGGAAGACGGAACCGGTGGTGATGTATGAGATCCTGGACTATCACACCGAAGAGACCTTCCCCAACCTGATGGAGGCCCTCAACCAGTTCAAGTATGGCCTGTCGGAGTATCGTAAGCAGCGCTGGGATCAGGCGGTAGGGGCGTTCCGCGAAGCGCTCCGCCTCAATCCGGCGGACAAGGTCTCGGAGATGTACAGCGAACGCTGCGAGTACTTCAGGGAGCACCCGCCAGGGGAGAGCTGGGACGGAACCTGGGTCATGAAGACCAAATGAACGAATAAACGGACAGGTTCTTCCGACTTTCGAAGGGGTGATGGGGCGGGCGAGGTCGCCGGCTGAGACCTCGACGGCTCACTTTGATCGGGAGCGCCTGAGCGCGCCCCAGGAGACCAGCACGCCGAAGCCGGCGGCCGCCCAGGCCAGCTCCCGGAGCCGGCGCACCACGCTGAAGGCGAGCCCCACCCCGGCCGTCAGCCCGAAGGCGAGGCAGATGGCCACGTTCCCCCCCTCCTGCACCCCGAGCGCCCCCGGGATCAGGAAGCCCGCCGCCCGGATCGCCGAGGCGAACGCCTCGATGGCAACGGCCGTGGCCAGGTCCACCGGGACCCCGAGGAGCCAGAGCGCGAGATAGACCTCGAGGCTCCCGGCGAGCCAGCCGAGGAGGTGGAAGAGGACCGAGAGGCCGAAGCGGCCCCGGCGGCTCTTGTAGAACGCGGCGATCTCCGAATCCAGCCGGTGGAGCCGGCCCTGGACGCCGCGGATCAGGCCGACCCACCGGAGGAGCCGCCCGCCCCCCCCGAAGAACCCCCGCTGCTGCGCAAAGAGGAGTCCCCCGACGCCGAGCCCCCCGAGCACGAAGAGCACGCCCATGGCCCGGAGGAGGGGGGAGGTCGCCCCGAGGAGGCCGAGGGCGAGTCCGAGCCCGAGAAAGAGGAAGAGCCCCTGGGCGAGGACGAGGGTGGTCTTGGCGATGACCACGGAGGCCAGCCCCTCCTCCAGCGACACCCGAGCGCGGGTCAGGAGGTAGGCCTTCACCGGCTCGCCGCCGAGCGAGGCGGTCGGCGTGGTCAGGTTGACCGCCTCCCCGGCCATCCGGACGGGGAAGAGGGTGGCGAAGGCCGGGAGTCGCCGGCCGAAGGTGTAGCGCCACCCCAGGGTATCGAGGACGGCGACCAGCCCGTACGGGATCAGGAGGAGCGGGGAGTACCAGGAGAGCGCGGAGAGCTGGGCGAGGAGGGGTTCCACGCCGACCCGATGCACCAGGTAGGCGAGGAGCGCCGCCCCCAGGAGCGCGCCGGTGAGCCTGACCCGGCTCATCGCCGCGTCGCGACCCGGACCCCCGCCGCGGCGAGCCAGTAGGCGTGGGAGCCGAGCGCCAGGATCGCGAGGAGCCAGGCCAGCGCCGGGGGGTGGAGCCAGAGCGCGACGAGGGAGGCGAGGAGGATCAGATAGAAGAGGTCGCGATTCGCCATCCAACCCAGCAGGCCCCGCAGCCCTCGCCCCGTCTCCGCGGGCAACGCCAGCCACTTGGCCACGAGCGCACTCGCCGCGACCCCGAGGGCGGCGGCCAGGCCGACGCCCCGGAGGATGGGGAGATCGAGGACTCTCGCCGCCGTCAGCCCGAGCGCGAGGGCGAGGGCGCCGTGGATGAGGGTGTCGATGGCGACGTCGAGCCAGGCCCCCTGGGGAGACTCGAGCAGCTTCAGGCGCGCCAGTTCCCCGTCGGTGTGGTCGAGGATGGTCGCGATCTGATAGAGGCCGAGCCCGAGCGCGGAGAAGGCCAGCGAGCCGGCCCAGACCCCGACGGCGCCGAGGAGCCCGAAGGCGAGGCTCGCGAGGCTGACCTGGTTCGGAGTCACGGGGAGCCGGACCAGGAGCCGCGTCAAGGGGCGCGAGAGGCGACGGTTGACCCAGCGGTCCACGACGCCGTCGTTGGCGATCCCGCGCGCGGCGCAGAGGCGGGCCTCGGCGGCGGCGAGCTCCTCGGAGGTGGGGATGGGGAGCCAGAGGTCGCCGGGGACGGGGTGGGGACGGACCGCCCCCCGCCTGAGATCGGCCTCGAGCGCCTCGTGGATCGGGGCGCCGTCCGCGGCCAGCCTGAAGAGCGGCGCGGCAAGGGCGGGATCGGCGAGAAGCACGGGGATCGGGCCCCCGCCGTCCAGGAGTACGGTCCCTCCGCCCCGGGGAGGCGGGGACGCGGCGAGAAGGGTCTGGATCAGCCCGGGCTCGAAGAGGCTATCGGCGGGGAGGAAGAGCAATGGCTCGCGCTCGAGGCGTCGGCGCTCGGCCTCCTCGAGCCGGTCGGCCCATCGGATGGCCCCTTGGTCCGGAGCGCGGCGGGGAGGACGAAGCGCCTCACGCCGGCACGGGCAGCGGCCAGGAGGTTCCTGAGCGCGACCGGGAGCCCCGCGACCTCGGCGAGGGCGATCCGGCGTCCCTCCGGGACCGTCAGGCAGACGATGGCGATCGGGGGCGTGGGCGGCATCCGTGCGCGCTCTGACATCAGAGGGGACATGAAAATTCTACCTCAACCCCTCCCCGGTGAGAAGTGAGCATCGCCCAGGCCTCTGTGGTAGGCTGGGCCTGAGGCCAGGAGGGAGGATGCCACCGCGTCGGCCGAGGAGGGTCCCGGTCTTGCTGATCGACGGCTGTGGGCCCGACTGCCTCCAGCCGGACCGGGTGCCGCTCGAGGAGGTCCTGTCAGGGTGAGGGAGGAGGAGCGGTATCGCGGCCGGCTGCTCCGGCTCGTCGAGGGGCGGGCGCGCTACCCCGACGGCCGCGAAGGCCGGATTGAGGTGATCCGCCACCCCGGCGTCGCCGCGGTCGTCGCCCAGCTCGAGGATGGGCGGGTGCTCCTCCTCCGCCAGTACCGTCCGGCCGTCGAGGCCTATGTCTGGGAGATCCCCGCCGGCGTGGTCGAGGCCGGCGAGACGCCCGAGGCGTGCGCGCGGCGGGAGCTCGAGGAGGAGACCGGTTACCGGGCGGGGAAGCTTGAGCCTCTCGGCGAGATCCTGGCGGATGCCGGGTTCACCGACGAGCGGATCCACCTCTTCCGCGCCTCGGCCCTGGTCCCGACCTCCCAGTGCCTGGAGGCGGACGAGGCGACCCTGGAGGTTCACCCGCTTCCGCTCGAGCAGGCCTACCGGATGCTTGATCATGGGGAGATCCTGGACGCCGCCACCGTGATCGGCCTGCTCCTCGTCCGCGGCCGGTCTTAGGCCGGGAACGGACCGGCGGGTGAGGTTGAGGACCTCATCGCCGGCGTCGGCCCCGGACTTCCTTCGGACTCCTCGCGGACTCCTC
>JACPHL010000103.1 GCA_016188625.1 Candidatus Rokuibacteriota bacterium
GCTCGCCGACCTGATCGAGTTCGGCAAGCGCGTGGAGGCCGAGGTCCGCTTCATCGAGTACATGGACGTGGGCGGGGCGACCCAGTGGTCCATGGACAAGGTCTTCTCCCGGGCCGAGATCCTCGAGGCGCTGGGGCGGCGCTACGGCCCCATCGAGCCGGTCGTGGAGGAGAGCTGGGCCCCGGCGGAGCGGTTCGCCCTCCCGGACGGGACCGTGTTCGGCGTCATCGCCTCCATGACCACGCCCTTCTGCCGGACCTGCGACCGGAGCCGGCTCACGGCGGACGGGATGTGGTTCCTCTGCCTCTACGCCCAGCGCGGGATCGACCTCCGGCAGCCGCTCAGGGCCGGCGCCTCGCGCGAGGAGCTCAAGGAGCTCATCGTCCCCCGCTGGACCGCGCGCCGGGATCGCGGGGCGGAGGAGCGGAAGGCGCTGGGGCACCGGGGCGTGCTGGTCCAGATCGAGCGGCTCCGCAAGGATCCCCACCTCGAGATGCACACCCGGGGGGGGTAGTGGGGGCGAGGGCCAAGACAGCACGCGCCGGGTCCAGGCAGGGCGAGACGGGCGCTCCCGAGGGTTTGTGCGGCCCAGTCCCGGAGGCCTCGGGGCCTCTCGGCAGCCGCCCCGGGATCCGGTTCGTGGTGCACCGGCACGCCGCGAGCCACCTCCACTGGGATCTGCGGCTGGAGATGGAGGGGGTGGCCCGGAGCTGGGCGGTCCCCAAGGAGCCGCCAGGGGAGAGGGGGGTCCGGCGCCTCGCCATCATGCAGCCCGACCACGCCGTGGAGTACATGGAGTTCGAGGGGATCATCCCCGAGGGGGAGTACGGGGCCGGAAAGGTGGAGATCTGGGACAAGGGGCGCTACGCCCTCGAGGACCGAGGCAAGGGGAAGCTCCTGGTCTCCTTCGAGGGTCGACGGCTCCGGGGGCGCTACCTCCTCCTCAACACGGCCGGCAAGCAGTGGCTCTTCTTCAAGACGGGCGAGTGACGGCAGTGGGCGCCGGGCGTCGGGTCGAGGCCGGCCGCCGCCTTTCGCTTTACGGGACTTCGTGAATGGGATCACAAGGACGGTTCACCGCGGGCGGTGAGCCCCCGCGCCTCCTCTACGACCCGCGCGACGAGCGCGGTGCGTGCGGCGTCGGCTTCGTCGCCGACGTCGGGGGCCAGCGCTCCCACCGGATCGTCCAGCAGGCGATCGAGGCGGTCATCAACCTCACCCATCGGGGGGCGGTCTCGGCCGACGGCAAGACCGGCGACGGCGCGGGCCTCCTGACCCAGCTCCCCCACCGGTTCTTCTCGCGCGAGCTCGAGCGCATCGCCGGCCACCCGGTGGCGGACGGGGACCTGGCCGTGGGGGTGGTCTTCTTCCCCCGGGAGCCCCAGGCCCGGCGCCTCTGCCAGAAGATCGTGGAGGGGAGCCTCATCCGCGCCGACCTCTGGATCCTCGGGTGGCGCGAGGTCCCGATCGATCCGACCGCCCTGGGGGCCAAGGCCCTGGCGACCCTCCCCGACATCCAGCACGTGCTGATCGCGCGGCCGAGCCCGCTCGGGCCGGCGGAGTTCGAGCGCCGGATCTACCTCGCCCGGAAGGAGATCGAGCAGCAGGTCCTGGGGGAGGGGATCAAGGAGTTCTCGATCCCGTCCTTCTCGGCGAAGACGGTCGTCTACAAGGGGCTCTTCGTCGCGCCCCAGCTCCCGCGCTTCTACCGGGACCTGACCGACCCCTGGTTCGAGTCGGCCCTGGCCGTCTTCCACCAGCGCTACTCCACCAATACCTTCCCCACCTGGTTCCTGGCCCAGCCCTTCCGGATGCTCGCCCACAACGGCGAGATCAACACCCTGAACGCGAACCTGAACTGGACCTACGCCCGCGAGCGCGAGCTCCACTCCTCGGTGTGGGGCGCGGACGTCGAGCGGCTCCGGCCCCTCATCCTCCCCGACGGCTCCGACTCGGCCATGCTCGACAACGTCCTCGAGGCGCTGGTGCTCTCCGGCCGCGACATCCGCCACGCCTTCATGATGCTCATCCCCGAGGCCTGGGAGCAGATGCCCGGCATGGACCCGGACCTCAGCGCCTTCTACGAGTTCCACGCCTGCCTCACCGAGCCCTGGGACGGGCCGGCGTCCATCGCCTTCTCCGACGGGATCGTGGTCGGGGCGACCCTGGACCGGAACGGCCTCCGGCCCGCCCGGTACACCCTCACCGAGGACGGGACCCTGATCATGGGCTCCGAGGTGGGGCTCGTTGACCTCGACCCGAGCCGGGTGGTCCGCCGTGGCCGCCTCGGCCCCGGCCAGATGAGCGCGGTGGACACCGCGCGGGGGGTCCTGCTCGAGAACGGGGAGATCAAGCGGGAGTTCGCTACCCGCGAGCCGTACGCCAAGTGGCTTACCCGGCACCTCGTGCGCCTGGACACCCTCGTGCCGGAGGAGACGAACGGGGCCTCCCCCCTCGACCCGGAACGCCTGCTCCGGCTCCAGACCGCCTTCGGGTACACCGAGGAGGAGCTCAAGTACGTCCTCCGGCCGATGGTCGCGGAGAAGAAGGAGCCGGTCTGGTCGATGGGAGATGACACCCCGCTGGCCATCCTCTCGCCCCGCCCCCGGTTGCTCTACGGCTACTTCAAGCAGAAGTTCGCCCAGGTGACCAATCCGCCCATCGACCCGCTGCGCGAGCAGCTCGTCATGTCGCTCTACGCCTACCTCGGGCCGCGGCTGTCGTTCCTCGAGGAGTCCGAGTACCAGGCCCTGCTGATCCGGCTCTCGAGCCCGGTCCTGACCGATCAGGAGCTCGAGACCCTGCGCGCCCGCTCCGAGTTCCCGGCCGTGACCCTGTCCACCCTCTTCCCCGTCGCCGAGGGGGCGGCGGGGCTCGAGGCGGCCCTCGCGCGCCTGTGCGAGGAGGCCAGCCGGGCGGTGGACGCCGAGCAGGCGCTGGTGATCCTGTCGGATCGCGGGGTGGACGCGGCCCACGCGGCCGTCCCGATCCTGATGGCGACGGGCGCCGTCCACCACCACCTCATCCGGCACGGCAAGCGGATGAAGGTGAGCCTCCTGGTGGAGACGGCCGAGGCCTGGGAGGTCCACCACCTGGCCTGCCTGGTCGGCTACGGCGCCTCCGCCGTGAACCCCTATCTGGCCCTCCAGACCGTCCGGGCCCTCGCCGCGCCGGAGGAGCCGGCGCTGAACCCCGAGCTGGCGGTCCGGAACTACAAGACCTCGCTCGAGTACGGGATCCGGAAGGCGATGTCGAAGATGGGGATCTCGACGATGGCCAGCTACCACGGGGCCCAGATCTTCGAGGTCGTCGGCCTCGACGGGTCGCTGGTGGAGCGGTGCTTCCTGGGGACCGCGTCCAAGGTCGGGGGGATCGGGGTGCCCGGGGTCGCCGAGGAGGTCCTGGCCCGCCACCGCGAGGCCTTCGGCGAGGCCCGCTCCAGGCTGGCCGACGCGGGCTTCTACCGGTTCCGGAAGGGCGGGGAGCCCCATGCCTTCCACCCCAACGTGGTCAAGGCCCTCCACGCCGCGGTCAAGAGTGGGGCTTACGAGGACTACAAGCGGTACGCCGAGCTGGTCAACACGCGGGAGCCGCTCGCCATCCGGGATCTCCTCGCCTTCCGCTCCGACCGACCCCCCGTCCCGGTGGAGGAGGTCGAGCCGGTCGAGGCGCTTGTCCGGCGCTTCTCGACCCAGGCCATGTCGATCGGCGCCCTCGGCCCGGAGGCCCATAAGACGCTGGCCACGGCGATGAACCGCCTCGGGGCCAAGTCTAACACCGGCGAGGGCGGCGAGGACCCGGAGTGGTGGCACCCGCTTCCGAACGGCGACCTGGCCGCCTCGAAGATCAAGCAGGTCGCCTCGGCGCGCTTCGGCGTGACCCCCGAGTACCTGATCCGGGCCGAGCAGCTCGAGATCAAGATGGCCCAGGGCAGTAAGCCCGGGGAGGGCGGGCAGCTCCCCGGCCACAAGGTCGCCCCCCACATCGCCAAGATCCGCCGGGCCGTGCCGGGGATCCCCCTGATCTCGCCGCCGCCCCACCACGACATCTACTCCATCGAGGACCTGGCGCAGCTCATCTACGACCTGAAGCAGGTCAACCCCCGGGCCAAGGTCGGCGTCAAGCTCGTGGCCGAGGCCGGGGTGGGGACCATCGCGGCGGGTGTGGCCAAGGGGTACGCCGACGTCATCCTCATCTCGGGGCACGAGGGCGGGACCGGGGCCTCGCCGATCAGCTCCATCAAGAACGCCGGGAGCCCCTGGGAGCTCGGGCTCGCGGAGACCCAGCAGGTGCTGGTCCTCAATGACCTTCGGGGGCGGGTGACCCTCCGGGTGGACGGCGGGATGAAGACCGGCCGGGACGTGATGATCGCGGCGTGCCTCGGGGCCGAGGAGTTCGGCTTCGGGTCCGCCTCGGTGGTGGCGATCGGGTGCGTCATGGCCCGGCAGTGCCACCTCAACACCTGCCCGGTCGGGATCGCCACCCAGCGGCCGGAGCTCCGCGCGAAGTTCGCGGGGCGGCCCGAGATGGCCATCCACTTCTTCACCCACATCGCCCAGGAGGTCCGGGAGCTCCTGGCCGCGCTCGGCTACCGCCGGCTCGACGAGGTCGTGGGGCGGACCGACCTCCTCGCCTCTGCCACGGGCGTCGGGCACGGGAAGGCCCGGGCCCTCGACCTCTCCCGGGTCCTGGCCCAGGCCGATCCCACGGGGACCCTCCCCCGCCGCGCCCTCCAGGAGCGGAACGATCGCCCTCCCGATCCCCGCGACCTCGACCTGGTCGCCGAGGTCCTTCCCGCCCTCGAGGGCCGCGGGCCGGTGCGCCGGACCTTCCCCATCCGCAACATCCACCGGACGGTGGGCGCCCGCCTGGCCGGGGAGATCGCCCGCCGCCACGGCGATCGAGGACTCCCGGAGGGCACGGTGGAGCTCCGCTTCCAGGGGAGCGCCGGGCAGAGCTTCGGGGCCTTTTGCGTAGCCGGGATGCGCCTCGTCCTCGAGGGGGAGGCCAACGACTACGCCGGCAAGGGGATGGGGGGCGGTGAGATCGTGATCGCGCCGCCGCGCCGGGCGCGCTTCGCCTCGCACGAGAACGTCATCGTCGGCAACACCGTCCTCTACGGCGCCACCGGGGGCGCGATGTTCGTGGCCGGCCGGGCCGGCGAGCGCTTCGCGGTCCGGAACTCCGGCGCCACGGCGGTCGTCGAGGGGGTCGGAGATCACGGCTGCGAATACATGACCGCCGGCGTGGTGGCGGTCCTGGGGGCGACGGGCCGGAACTTCGGCGCCGGGATGACCAACGGGGCCGCCTACGTCCTCGACGAGGGCGATGAGTTCCCGGCCCGCTACAATCCCGAGCTGGTCCGGATCGCCCGGATCGAGGCGCCGGAGGACGCCCAGGAGCTCCGGGCCCTCGTCGAGCGCCACCTCGCGCTGACCGGGAGCCGGCGCGCCGCCGAGCTCCTCGGCCGCTGGGAGGCATTCCTTCCCCGCTTCTTCAAGGTGATCCCGCTCCCCGCCGAGGCGATCGCCAAGACCATCGAGGTGGCCAAGCGCGGCACCGAAGCGGCCACCCCGGTCCCGGTCGGCCGCTGAGGCTCCGCCCGGGCGGGACCTGCCGATGAACGCCGAGCCCTCGCCCCAGGCTTGCCCCGAGAGCCGGGACGCCGGCGAGCGGGGGCCCGCCATCCTGATGATCGCCGCCAGCGAGGCGGACGCGAACCTCTACTACGCCACCCGCTTCCTCGCCCCCGACCCCTTCGTCTTCCTGGAGGTGGACGGCCGGAAGCTCCTCGTGATGAGCGATCTCGAGCTGGACCGGGCCAAGGCCGAGGCCAGGGTCGATGAGGTCCTACTCCTCTCCGCCTACGAGGCCAAGGCCCGCCAGCGGTGGGCGACCCCCCACCTGATCGACATCCTCGGCCTCGTCCTGGACGAGCACGGCGTCCGGGACCTCCTGGTCCCGGCCGGGTTCGCCCTCGAGCATGCCGACCGGCTCCGGGAGAAGGGGTACCGGGTGACCTGGCGTCCCGACCCGTTCTTCGAGGCGCGCCTCATCAAGTCCGAGGAGGAGGTCGCCGCCATCGAGGCCACCCAGCGGGCGACCGAGCGGGCGGTGGCGCGGGCCCGGGAGGTCCTGCAGGCGAGCGAGATCCGCGGGGACGCCTTGTACTGGGAGGGGAGGGTCCTGACCGCTGAGACCCTCCGGCAGGTCATCCACCTCGCCCTCCTCGAGGAGGACTGCCTCGGCCAGCACACCATCGTCGCGCCCGGGGTCCAGGGGTGCGATCCCCACCACCGCGGCGCGGGCCCGATCCGTCCCCACGAGTCCCTGGTCCTCGACGTCTTCCCCCGCTCGAGTCGGACCCGCTACTTCGCGGACATGACCCGCACCGTGGTCCGCGGGAAGGCCTCCGACGGCCTCCGCCGGATGCACGAGGCGGTCCTGGCGGCCCAGCTCCAGGCCATCGGGCTGATCGCCGACGGGGTGGCCGGCGACGAGGTCCACCGGGAGGTGGGGGCCGTGCTCCGGCGCGCCGGCTTCGAGACCGGGATGGTGGAGGGGCGGATGCAGGGGTTCTTCCACGGGACCGGTCACGGCCTCGGCCTCGACATCCACGAGCCCCCCCGGATCGGGAAGGCCAAGGCGACCCTCCGGGCCGGGCAGGTGGTGACCGTGGAGCCCGGTCTCTACTACCCCCGCTGGGGGGCCGTTCGGATCGAGGATCTCGTGGTCGTGGAGGCCGGGGGGTGCCGCAACCTCACCCGCTTCCCGAAGACCCTGGAGCTGTGAGGAGACGCACGGTCTGAGGTCTGACCTCTGATTTCCTTTGCACTCCCGGGAATCTCGGGTACACTCCGTTGGGAGTGGCCGAGTGATCGGCCGGCTGCCCGAGCGCACGATCCTTCGTGCGCTCGGCCTGTGCTGAGGGGTTTCTGGCCGGCCGCCACTCCTCCGAGGCTATGGGGGCGCCCACCCGGCGTCGAACCTGTCGCCTCGGGGTTCTCACGGGAAGGAGAGTAGATGCGCAACACGGTCGTCACCGAGTCGTCCGTCCGGAAGCCGCGGCGCTCGCTCGACAGGGCCGTGGTCCGCTTCGCCGGCGACTCGGGTGACGGGATGCAGCTGACCGGCGAGCAGTTCACCACCGAGTCGGCCTGGGCCGGCAACGACCTCGCGACCCTGCCCAACTTCCCCGCCGAGATCCGCGCGCCCGCCGGGACCCTGTTCGGGGTCTCGAGCTTCCAGCTCCAGTTCGGCAGCCGGCGCGTGTACACGCCGGGGGACCGCCTGGACTGCCTCGTGGCCATGAACCCGGCGGCCCTCAAGGTCCACCTCGGCGACCTCAAGGAGGGCGGGCTCCTCATCCTGAACCCCAACGCCTTCGACCAGAAGAACCTGGATCGGGCGGGCTACGCGGCGAACCCCCTGGACGACCCGACCCTCGCCGAGCGGTACCGGCTCCACAAGGTGGAGATCTCCCGGCTCACCCGGGATGCCCTCGAGGACCTGCCGCTCAACGCCAGGGAGAAGGAGCGCTCCAAGAACTTCTTCGCCCTGGGGCTCGTCTCCTGGATCTACACGCGGCCGATCCAGCCCACCCTGGACTGGATTGCCAGGCGGTTCGCCAAGCACCCGGCCCTGGCGGACGCCAACACCCGGGCCCTCAAGGCCGGCTACCACTTCGGGGAGACCGCCGAGATCTTCACCGAGTGCTACGGGGTCGAGCCGGCCAAGATGCCGCCGGGCCTCTACCGGAGCATGACCGGCAACCGGGCGCTGGCCTGGGGCCTCCTGGCGGCGGCCGAGCGGGCGGGGCTCCCCATGGTCTACGGCGCCTACCCCATCACCCCGGCCAGCGACATCCTCCACGAGCTCTCGCTGCACAAGCGCTTCCGGGTCCGGACCATCCAGGCGGAGGACGAGATCGCCGCCGTCTGCGCCATCATCGGCGCCGCCTTCGGCGGGGCCCTGGGCATCGCGGCGACGAGCGGCCCGGGGCTGGCGCTCAAGGCCGAGGGGATCGCCCTGGCGGTCATGGCGGAGCTGCCCATCGTCGTCTTCGACATCCAGCGGGGCGGGCCGAGCACCGGCCTCCCGACCAAGACCGAGCAGGGCGACCTGCTGCAGGCCCTGTACGGCCGCAACAGCGAGTGCCCGGTGGTCGTCCTGTCGCCCGCGACGCCCGGCGACTGCTTCTAC
>JACPHL010000100.1 GCA_016188625.1 Candidatus Rokuibacteriota bacterium
GAAGGAGGGCTTGTCCCAGGTGGGGAGCCCGGCCGCCCGCGACAGCTCGCGGATCTCCTGCTTGGTCAGTCCGGCATCGAGGAGCGGGGCCGTGACCCCCTTCTGCCGCGCGGCGACCATCCCCGGCCGGTGGTCGCCGAGATCATCGAGGTTGGCGCCGTAGACGAGGTGGGGAAGCCCCTCGGCCTCGGCGACGGGCTCGAGGCGCGTGAACAGCTCCTCCTTGCAGAAGAAGCAGCGGTTCGGTGCATTCCTGGCGTACTCGGGATTCTGGAGCTCCTGCGTCCGGATGACGAGGTGGCGCATCCCGAGGAGGGCGGCCAGCCGCCGGGCTTCCGCCAGCTCGGCGGAGGGGTAACTCTCCGAGTCCGCGGTCGCCAGGAGGGCGCGCTCGCCCAGGGCGTCCCTGGCCGCGTACCCCAGGCGCGTACTTCTCGCGCAGGACCGGATCGAGGTCTGCCGAAGACATCGCTACACCTCGACCTTCATCATCTCGCCGAAGGCCCGGACGCGCTCGTCGATCTCCTTCGGCTCGAGGCGACGCAGGCGATTCAGGGAGAAATCCTCCACGGTGAAGGAGGCCATGACGCTCCCGTAGACGATCGCCCGCCGGAGCGCGGGCTCGTCCAGCTCCCCGTCCCGGGCCAGGACGCCCATGAAGCCGCCGGCGAAGGTGTCCCCGGCGCCCGTGGGGTCGAAGACCGACTCCAGGGGGTAGGCGGGGGCGAAGAAGAACCGGCCGTTCGTGGCCATGAGCACGCCGTGCTCCCCGCGCTTGATCACGACGATCCGCGGACCGTAGCCGAGGATCGTCCGCGCCGCCTTCACCAGGCTCGGCTCCCGGGTGAGCTGGCGGGCCTCGGCGTCGTTGATGACCAGCGCGTCCACCTCCCGGAGGACCCGGAGGAGCGCCTCGCGCTTCCCCTCGATCCAGTAGTTCATGGTGTCCAGGGCGACCAGGCGCGGCCGCTCGAGCTGGTGGAGGACCTCTCGCTGGAGGTCCGGGTCGATGTTGGCGAGGAAGAGGAACGGGGTCTTCCGGAAGTCGGCGGGGAGGCGCGGACGGAAGTCGGCGAAGACCCCGAGGTGGGTCGCCAGGGTCGTGGCCTCGTCGAGGTCGTAGCCGTACTCCCCGGCCCAGCGGAAGGTCTTCCCGGGGGCGACCTCGAGGCCGGCGAGGTCCACCCCGCGCTCCCGGAGGAGGTCGAGGTGCACCCCGGGGAAGTCCTCCCCGACCACCGCGACCAGGCGGACCGGGACGAAGAAGCTCGCGGCGTACGAGAAGTAGGTGGCCGAGCCCCCGAGGGCCTCCTCGGCCTGCCCGAAGGGGGTGCGGACCGAGTCGAAGGCCACCGAGCCGACGACCAGGACCTCAGCCACGGCGCCTCCGGTCCTGGCCGGCCCTGCCCGGCCCCCGGGGCCGTGGCCGCGCCCGGTCTCGGCCCCCGGCGGGGAAGTACTTGCCGATCAGGAGGTCGAGGGCCCGCCGGGTGCGCGGCGGGAAGGCGCCCCGGGCGGTGATGACGGCGTCCTTCAGGAGGGACGGGCAGGAACAACTCCTCGGGTGGCTCACGGCCGGGATCAGGCGCCGGAGGACCTCCCGGGCGGTGGCGACGCCCTTCAGGAGGTTGGCGATCACCGCCTCGACGTTGACTACCGCCTCCGTCTCGTGCCAGACGTCGTAGTCGGTCACCAGGGCGAGGGTCGCGTAGCAGAGCTCGGCCTCGCGCGCCAGCTTGACCTCGGGCATGTTGGTCATCCCGATGACGTCCACCCCCCAGGAGCGGTAGATCCTGGACTCGGCCTTTGAGGAGAACTGCGGCCCCTCGATGCAGAGGTAGGTCCCACCCCGATGGACGCGGGCCCCCGCGGCGACCGCCGCGTCGTGGAGCCGGGCGGCCAGGTCCGGGCAGATCGGCTCGGCCATCCCGACGTGGCCGACGATCCCCGCGCCGAAGAACGTGGAGACCCGCCGCTTGGTCGCGTCGAAGAACTGGTCCGGGACCACCATGTCCAGCGGGCGCAGCTCTTCCCGCATGCTCCCCACCGCGCTCACCGAGACCACCCACTCCGCCCCGAGCTTCTTCAGCCCCCAGATGTTGGCGCGGAAGTTCAGCTCCGAGGGCATGAGGCGGTGACCCCGGCCGTGACGGGGGAGGAAGACGACCCGGCGGCCGGCGAAGCGGCCGACGCAGTAGGCGTCGGAGGGATCGCCGAAGGGGGTGCGCACCCGGACCCAGCGGACCTCCTCCAGGCCCTCCAGCTCGTAGAGGCCGCTCCCCCCGATGATCCCGAGGGCCGGCTCAGGCACCGACGACCTCGCCGAGGGTCCGCTCGGGGGTGACCTCGGTGACCCTGACGGTCGTAAAGCCCCGCATGAGGGATTCGGGCCCCGGGAAGGCGACCTCGATGTAGTTGCCGGTGAGCCCGGTCAGGAGCCCGGTCGCCCGGTCCCGCTGCTCCAGGACCAGCAGCTCCACCTCCCGCCCGAGGTGGGCGCGGCGGAAGGCGAGCTGCTTCATCCGGCCGAGCGCCCGCAGCCGGGTAGTCCGGCGTTTGATCTCCGCCGGGGCGACGTGGCCGGGGAGGCGGACCGCCTCCGTCCCCGGGCGGTCGGAGTAGCTGAAGACGTGGAGGTAGGTGAACTGGAGCGCCTCGACGAAGCCGACCGTCTCCTCGAACTCGGCCTGGGTCTCGCCGGGGAAGCCGGTGATCAGATCCGCGCCGAGGCCGAGGTCGGGGAGCGCCGCCGCCAGCCGCTCGACGAGCCCGCGGTAGATCCGGGCGTTGTAGGGGCGCCGCATCGCCCGGAGGACCCGGTCGGCCCCGGACTGGAGCGGGATGTGGAGGTGCCGGCAGATCCGCTCCGACCCGGCGATCACCTCGATCAGCTCGTCGGTGAAGTAGGCCGGCAGGACCGAGGAGAGGCGGAGGCGGCGGAGCCCGGGGACCTCGAGGAGCCGACCGAGGAGCCGGGCCAGGGTCGTCCGCGGGGCCAGGTCCCAGCCGTAGTGCCCCATGTCCACGCCGGTGAGGACGACCTCCGGGTAGCCGGCCTCGACGGCCTCGTGGAGCCGGTCCACGACCACCTCGACCGGCTGGCTCCGGCTCGGGCCGCGCGCGTAGGGGACGATGCAGAAGCTGCAGCGGTGCTGGCAACCGTCCTGGATCTTCACGAAGGCCCGGGTGTGGCCCGCGAACTTCCGGACCGGAATGGCCGGGAGGGTCCGCGCCCGGGAGATCTCCCCCACCCGGATCAGGGGGCGGACCCGCTGTTTGACGGAGTCGAGCAGGCGGACCAGTTCGTACTTCTCCTGGTTGCCGAGGATCACGTTCACCCCGTCGATCCGCGCGATCGCCCCGGGGTTGGTCTGGGCGTAGCAGCCGGTCACCACCACCAGGGCGTTCGGGTTCCGGGCCACGGCGCGGCGGATCGCCTGCCGGTCTGAGTAGTCGGCCCGCGCCGTCACGGTGCAGGTGTTGATGACGTAGATATCGGCCGGCGCCTCGAACGGCACCGTCCGGAGGCCCCGGCCTTCGAGGAGCGCCTGCAGCTCCCAGGACTCGTACTGGTTGAGCCGGCACCCGAGCGTCGCGAAGGCGACGGTGGCCATCCCCTCGGGCGGCGCGGGCGCGAGGACGGGGAGCGGCTGAGGGCTCATGAGGCCGCCGCGGCGCCCACCGGCTGCCGGCGCGCCCGCTGCTCGGCGGTGCGGAGCTGGCCGCACGCGGCCCCGATGTCCTCCCCCTTGGACCAGCGGATGGTGGCGGTGACCCCGGCGTCCAGCAGGACCCGCTGGAAGGCCAGGATGCGCTCCAGGGGGGGACGGCGGAAGCCGGAGCCGGTCCAGGGGTTGAAGGGGATGAGGTTGACCTTGGCGCGGAGCCCCGCCAGGCGGCGGGCCAGGCGCCGGGCCTCCTCGGGGGAGTCGTTCACCCCGTCGAGGAGAACGTACTCGAAGGTCATCCGCTGGCGGACCGGGAGCGGGAAGCGCCGGCAGGCGGCCAGGAGGTCGTCGAGGCCCCAGCCCCGGTTGATCGGCATCAGCCGGCCCCGGACCTCGTCGGTGGCCGCGTGGAGCGAGACGGCGAGGTTGACCTTGAGCCCCTCCCGGGCCAGCCGGTCGATCCCCTGCACGAGGCCCACGGTGGAGACGGTGATCCGGCGGGGCGAGTAGCCGAGGCCGTGGGGAGAGGTCAGGGTCCTGAGGGCCGTCACGGTGGCGGCGTAGTTGGCGAGCGGCTCCCCCATCCCCATGAAGACGAGATGAGTGATCCGGCTCCCGGAGGGGAGGGTCGCGCGCGCCGCCAGGAGCTGCCCGACGATCTCCCCGGCGCCGAGGTGCCGGACGAGCCCCATGGTCCCGGTGTAGCAGAAGGCGCAGGCGAAGCCGCACCCGACCTGGGTGGAGAGGCAGAGGGTCAGCCGGTCCTCGTCCGGCATCAGGACCGCCTGCACGGTCCGGCCGTCGCCCAGGCGCAGCTCGAACTTCTGGCTCCCGTCCGCCGACGCCGCCACCCGCGCGATCGCGGGGAGGGCCAGGGTCGTCTCGCGGACGAGGCGCTCCCGGAAGCGCCCGGGGAGGTCCGTCATCGCCCCGAAGTCGAAGACCCCTTTGCGATAGATCCATCCGGCGAGCTGGCGACCCCGGTAGGACGGCTCGTCCCAGCCGAGGGCGAGCGCCTGGAGCTCTTCGGGGGTGCGATCGAGGAGATTGATCAGTGACATGACGACATTAGGATACTCAAACCCCCAGGAGCGGTCAAACCACCACCCCCCGAGCAGAGGGTGCTCCCTGGCTCGGAGCCCGTCCGAGTCACGCTGGTAGTACGTTCACACGCTCTCGACCCTCGGCCCGCGGCAGGAATGGTCCGCTCCGAGCGCGGGCTTCGCCCGCGCAACCTTGGGGGAGGCTCGGAAGGGGGGCGGAGCCCCCCTCCGAATTATTGTCCACACCCGCTGTGAGGAAGCTGTGCATAACCCGGTGGGGAACCCCAAAAAGCGCAAGTCGGACAAGCGCGAAGACCGCCTCGCCCATCCCGCGCACAAGGCCTCGGGGGGGATTGGCACCCGAGCGGGAGGCATCGGTCCCTCGCTCCACACGCTCCGCGGCGCACCCGTCTGTGGCTCGCCGCGCGGGGCCCCTCCTGTTTGTTTCCCGCTCGCCTGTCGGCTTCCCCACCCGGCTCGCTCACGACGGGGACCCGCGCCGCTCCTCGGGGATGGTCCGCTCCAAGCGCCGGCTTCGCCGGCGCAACCTTAGGGGGGAGGCTCGGTAGGGGGGGCGTCAGCCCCCCTCCGAGATGAGAAGCAGGTAGAGGTCCATCAGGTTGGTCCGGGTCGCGCCGGTCACCACGAGGTCCCCGAGAGCGTGGAAGAAGGTATAGGAATCATTCTCTCCCAGGGCACGCCGGGGGTCGAGGCCGAGGGCCCGGGCGCGCCTCACCGTCTCCCCGTCAGCCAGGGCGCCCGCCGCATCGGTGGGGCCGTCGGTCCCGTCCGTCCCCGCCGCGAGGACCAGAATCCCCGGAAGATCCTGAAGTTCCAGGGCCGCGGCCAGGCAGAGCTCCTGACAGCGCCCGCCGCGGCCGTCCCCGCGCACGGTCACCGTCGTCTCCCCCCCGGCGATCAGGCAGGCAGGCGGCGGGATCGGGCGCCTGAAGGCGACGACCTCCTTGACGAAGGAAGCGAAGGCCCGGCCGACCTCTCGGGCCTCGCCCTGGAGACTCCGGCTGAGCAGGAGCGGGGTAAGCCCATGTCGCCGCGCCTCTTCCACGGCGCGCTCCACCACCAGCGAGTTGTTCCCGATCACGACGTTCAGGACGCGGGCGAAGAGGGGATCACCCGCCTTCGGGGTCTCGGGGATCTCCCTGCGGGCTCCCGTCTCGAGGTGGCGCCGGACGGAGGCGGGGACGGCCTCGAGGAGCCCGAAGCGGCCGAGGATCTCGAGGGCTCCGACGTAGGTGGAGTCGTCGGGGGCGGTCGGCCCCGAGGCGATCACGTCGAGGGGATCGCCGATGACATCCGAGAGGAGGAGGCTCACGACCGGGGCGGGCGCGGCAGCCCGGGCGAGCTGCCCCCCCTTGATCCGGGAGAGGTGCTTCCGGACCGCGTTCAGCTCGTTGATGGTCGCCCCGGCCTCGAGGAGCAAGCGGGTCACCCGGCGCTTCTCCTCCAGGCCCACCCCGGCGACCGGGAGCGGGGTCAGGGCCGAGCCGCCCCCCGAGATGAGGCAGAGGACGAGGTCTTCGGGCCCCGCGGAGCGGGCCAGCTCGACGATCCCCTCCGCGGCCCGGAGGCCGCGCTCGTCGGGGATCGGGTGGCTCGCCTCCACCTGGCGGATGCGCCTCGTCGGGTAGAGGGCCCCCTCCTTGACCACCACCAGCCCGTCGGCGATCCGCTCCCCGAGGAGCCGCTCCAGGGTCTGGGCCATGGCCCCCGAGGCCTTCCCCGCCCCCACCACGAGGAGGCGGCGGACGCGCTCCAGGTCGAAGGCCCGGTCATGGACGACGAGGTGGGCGCCCTCGAGCCGGACCGCGGCCGGGATGAGCCGGGCCGGATCGCCGGCCTCGAGGGCCGCGCGGAAGATCGCCAGACCGGCGGCGCGCAGGTCGGGCACGAGGCGGCGGTCAGCGGGCGAGGGCGAGGAGGCGGCGGCCCGCCTCCTCCAGGACCTCGTCGGTCTTCGGGAAGCAGAACCGGATCTTGGTGCGGCCCAGCTCGGGGTGGGCGTAGAAGCTCGAGCCGGGGACGGTGGCGACCCCGACCTCCCTCACCAGGTAGCGGGCGAAGGCGGTGTCGTCGGCGAAGCCGCCCTCGGCCATGAAGTGGGCCACGTCGGTGAGGATGTAGTAGGCGCCGGAGGGCTTGAAGCAGCGGAAGCCGGCCTTCTGAAGGAGGCCGAGCAGGAGGTCGCGCTTGGCCTGGTAGGTCTCCCGGAGCCAGGTGTAGTAGGCCTCGGGCAGGGCCAGGGCCGCCACCGCCGCCTCCTGGAGGGGCGCGGGGGCCCCGACGGTGACGAAGTCGTGGGCGCGGCGGATCCCCAGGGTCAGCCCCGGCGAGGCGATGGTGTAGCCGATCCGCCACCCCGTGATCGAGTACGACTTGGAGAGCCCGGAGATGGTGACGGTCCGCTCGGCCATCCCCGGCAGGGTGGCGATGGGGGTGTGGCCGAGGCCATCGTAGATGATGTGCTCGTAGATCTCGTCGGTGATCGCGATGACGTTGTGGCGGATACAGAGCTCGGCGATGACCTCGAGCTCCGGCCGGGTGAAGACCTTGCCGATCGGGTTGTTCGGGCTGTTGAAGATGATCGCCCTGGTGCAGGGGCCGAAGGCGGCCGCCAGCCGGTCGGGGTCGAAGGTGAACCCCGGCGCCTCCAGGGGCACGTAGACCGCCTCCGCCCCGGCGATGATGGCCCCGGGCCCGTAGTTCTCGTAGAACGGCTCGAAGACGATGACCTCGTCCCCGGGGTTCAGCACGGCCAGCAGGGTGGAGAGCATCGCCTCCGTGGAGCCGCAGGTGACGACGACCTGGGTTTCGGGGTCCACCGGGAGGCCGTAGAAGCGCTCGAACTTGGCCGCGATCGCCTGGCGGAGGTTCCGGGCCCCCCAGGTGATCGCGTACTGGTGGAAGTCCCCCTCGATCGCGCGGTGGGCGGCCGCCAGGAGCTCCCGGGGCGGGGCCCAGTTCGGCATCCCCTGGGCCAGGTTGACCCCGCCGTACTGGTTGTTGAGCCGGGTCATCTCGCGGATGACCGACTCCGTGAACCCCTGGACCCGCTTGGAGATCACGCCGCCGCCCCGGCGGCTACGGGGTGGGGGGCCGCTGGATCTCGCAGACCTCGCCCTCCTCGCGCAGCTCGGTGATGGTGGGGTGGTCCGAGCAGACCGGGCAGTCCGGGTCGCGGCGGACGGCCACCTCGCGGAACTCGGTGGTCGCGGCGTCGAAGAGGAGGATCCTGCCGGCCCGGGTCTCCCCCGTCCCCAGGAGGATCTTCAGGGCTTCCACGGCCTGGAGGGTCCCCATGACCCCGGCCACGGCCCCGAGGATCCCGGCTTCCTCGCAGGAGGGGATCAGGCCGGCGGGCGGGGGCTTGCGGAAGATGCAGCGGTAACACGCCCCCCGGCCCGGCAGGATCGTGAAGAGCTGGCCGTCGAAGCGGAGGATCCCGGCGAGGACCAGGGGCTTCCCCAGCATCACGCAGGCGTCGTTGACGAGGAACTTGGTGGGGAAGTTGTCCGAGCCATCCAGGACGATGTCGTACCCCCGGATGATCTCGAGGGCGTTGGCCGCCGTGAGGCGCTCGTGATAGGGGACCACCCGGATGTCGGGGTTGAGCCCCTCCATCCGCTCCTGGGCCGAGAAGACCTTGGGGCGGTCGAGGTCCTTCGTCGAGTGGAGGACCTGCCGCTGGAGGTTGGAGAGGTCCACCACATCGGCGTCGATCACCCCGATGGTCCCGACCCCGGCCGCGGCGAGGTAGAGCCCGGCGGGGGAGCCGAGGCCGCCGGCCCCCACGATGAGGGCCTTCCCAGCCAGGAGCTTCTTCTGGCCCTTCCCCCCCACCTCGGGGAGGATGATGTGGCGGCTGTAGCGCTTGATCTGCTCCTCGGTGAA
>JACPHL010000101.1 GCA_016188625.1 Candidatus Rokuibacteriota bacterium
GCTAGCTCCTGCCAGTAGAGCTTCTGAAGCTCCGAGGGCTCGTCAGCCTGGGCCAGGACTGGGCCGGCCGCCAGGACAAGCCCCCCAATCACGAGAAGCAGCACGACCCATTTCATCGCGAGTCCCTCCCTCCCCAAGACTCCGGAACACTTCATCCTAATGTTTCCCATTTCCGCTTCCCGCGAGCTGCCACAACGCCTCGAGGACCCGGGGCTCCTGGGTCCGGCTGAGCCAGGCCTCCCCGGCGGCGACCCGGCGGACCGCCTTCGCGAGCAGGGTCTCCAGGGTCTCCTCGGAGATCAGGCCCTGACCGCCCCGCTTCGCCACCTCCAGGGCGAGATCATCGTCGGGCTCGCGGGCGATGGCCAGGACCCGGGGCGGGCGCCGGCCCCGGCGCAGCTTCGGAAGCAGGCCCAGGGCGCCCAGCCGGGGGAGGTCCTCGTCGAGGAGGACGACGATGGGACGATGCGCCCGCACCGCGGCCAGGGCCCGCTCGGCCTCCGTCACCGCGGCCACGACCCGCAGGTCCTGCTCCAGCTCCAGGCATCGTCGCGCCAGCTCGCCCCAGCCTCCGCGGGCCGCGACGACCACGACGGTGATCGGCCCCTTGGCAACCGGCTGCCGCTTCCGCCGTCGCGACCGGGGTCGCCGGGATTGTCGGGTCATCCCACGGGTCTTCCGGGTCTTCCGGGTCTTCTGAGTCTTCTGAGGCGACTTCCGGGTCTTTTGACGCCGTCGCATACGGCCCTCCCTCGCCCCCCTTGTACTTCCCCGGTGAGGCCCGAGTCAATTAGACGGATGGCTATTTTTTGCGGGAATCCGGCGCTGAAGTCTTACGACCAAAGTCGTACGACCCGGACGCTATGCGGGGACTCATCCACTGGCCGATAAAGGTCTTCTCGGCCTGCCGGCATGGTGAGATCGAGAGAAGCCGGGCGCTTATCGGGGAGCGGTCGGGTGGAGGACCCGGTGGTGGAGGGCGGCCAGCTGGAGGCGGTCCCGGACCCCGAGCTTCTGGAAGATGTGGGTGAAGTGGGCCTTGACGGTGGCCGGGCTGATGGCCAGCCGGTCGGCGATCTCCTGGGTGCTCAGGCCGCCGACCGCCAGCTGGACGATCTCCCGCTCCCGTGGGCTGAGCCGTTGCACGACCTGGGCCTGCTCGGCGCGGGAGACCTCGAAGCGCGCGGCCAGCTCCTCCACCAGCCTGGCGACGACTCGCTTCCCGGCCCAGATCTGCCCGTCATGGACGACCCGGATCGCCTTGCTCAGCTCTTCCGCGCCGGCGCCCCGGCTCAGAATCCCCCGGGCCCCGGCCTCCAGCGCCTTCAAGGCCCTGTCCTCGTCGGCCTCGGCCCCCAGCAGGAGGACCCAGGGCCGCCCGCCCCCGTGCCGCAGCTCGGTGCACAGGGCGAGGACCCCCTCGAACCGGCCGTCCACCAGCAGCACGTCGGGAGAGGCCGTGCGGATGAGGTCACGGACCGCGGCCGGTTCGCCGTCTCCCGCTGCGGCGAGAGAGGGATCCCCGTCCAGGACGCGCCGGAGCCCCTCGCGGAAGAGGCGATGGTCATCGAGGATGGCCACCCGGATCGGGGGTGCCGCCGACGTCCCAGGGGCCAGGGGGGGCTGTCCCGAGCGCCCGGTCACGACGCGCGCTCGAGCGAGGCCGGCCCTGACCGGAACGGCGCTGGCTTGAGCCACCCTCGGATCCACGGGCTGGTCATCCGCCAGAGACCCCCCTTCGGGCATGTCCGAGGCCTCCATTCGGGGTGGCAAAAATGTACGTCGGGACGCTGAGCAGAGTCAACCAAAATGTAACGTCGTTCTTGTGAAAAGGATCACATCGGGCCAGGGACATCATTCGAATGCCCACCTGACACGCCGCGTCCGCTTCGGCTCACCGGACCGGAACCGCGGTCCGGTCGAGGACGACGGCGCCGAGCTGGCGGAGCTGACCGGGAACCAGGCCGGCGACCGAGGAGGGCGATGGCGAGAAGGCCCCGGCCCCTGATGCGGCTATCGGGTTCGCGGTCCAGGGTGGGGCGGGTGACGTTTGAGGACGCACCCCGCTCGTCGCAGCTCTCGGAGCAGCGCCTCCCGCTTCACGCGGGGAACGCAATCCGTCGCCGGTGGACTTGCCGACGCCGCACCGTGGGTTGCTCCTCCCGCACGAGCTGGTAGGCCTCCCGGATGTTCGCCTCAAGCGCCCGAAGCGTCGTGCCCTGGCTGAAGACCCCGGGAACTTCGACGAGTTGACCCACGTACCATCTCCCGTCCCGCCAGTAATGCAGGGTAGCAGTGGAAGCGCGCCTTGCCGGCTTCATCCTTACCTTCGAAGCCCTCCCCGTCTCGAGCACCAGCGGTCCTTACGGGGCTGCCATGAGTATCTGGTGTCCCCGACGGGATTCGAACCCGTGTTTCCAGATTGAAAATCTGGGGTCCTGGGCCAGGCTAGACGACGGGGACGCCCGGCGGGAAGCGCCTCCTTACCCTACCACACCCCGCCAGGGCGGGCCAAGAGTGCGCGGCACCGGCCTCACCCGGTGACGGCCCCCTCGGAGGCGGAGGAGACGAGCCGGGCGTACTTGGCCATCACCCCGCTGGTGTAGCGCGGGGCCGGGGCGCGCCACCCGCTGAGCCTGGCCCGGAGCTCCCGTCGAGCCGGCGCGTCTCGGCGTCGATGACGATCGTGTCCCCGTCGCGCAGCGCCGCGATCGGCCCGCCCACCGCCGCCTCCGGGGCCACGTGGCCGATCATGAAGCCGTGGGTCGCGCCCGAGAAGCGGCCGTCGGTCATCAGCGCCACCGACCCCCCGAGGCCCGCCCCTTGGATCGCCCCGGTCACCGCCAGCATCTCGCGCATCCCCGGTCCGCCCTTGGGCCCCTCGTAGCGGATCACGACCACGTCGCCGGGCTTGATCCGGCCGGCCTTCACCGCGGCGAAGGCGTCCTCCTCGCGGTCGAAGACGCGGGCCGGGCCGCGGTGACCCATCCGCTCGTGGCCGGCGAGCTTGAGCACGCACCCCTCGGGCGCGAGGGTCCCTCTGAGGATGCGCATGCCGCCCGTCGATTTGATCGGACTGGACAGCGGGCGGATCACCTCCTGCCCCGGCGCCTCCCGGGCCGCCCGCACCTCCTCGCCCATGGTCCGGCCGCTCACGGTCCGCTCATCGGCGTGGAGGACGCCCGCGTCCAGGAGCCGCCGGGCCACGACGGGCATCCCGCCGGCCTGGTACATCTCGGGCGCGGTGAAGCGGCCCCACGGCTTGAGGTCGGCCAGGAGCGGGGTCCGGGTGGCGACCCGGTCGAAGTCGTCGATCCCGAGCGGGACTCCGGCCTCGCGCGCCACCGCCAGGAGGTGGAGGACCGCGTTCGTCGAGCCGCCCGTCGCCATGACGCCGGCGATGGCGTTCTCCAGGGCCTTGCGGGTGATGATCCGGCTCGGGCGCAGGTCCCGCGCCAGCGCCTCCATGACCTTCCGCCCCGTCTGGAAGGCGACCTCATCCTTCTTCGGGTCCATGGCGGGGACGCTGCCGCAG
>JACPHL010000098.1 GCA_016188625.1 Candidatus Rokuibacteriota bacterium
TGCCCGGGACCCTCTATGTGGTGGCGACCCCCCTCGGGAACCTGGAGGACATCACCCTGCGCGCCCTCCGGGTCCTGAAGGAGGCCGACCTGATCGCGGCCGAGGACACCCGCCGGACGCGGACCCTGCTCGTCCGGTACGGGATCGCGACCCCCACCACCAGCTACTTCGAGCACAACCGGGCCCGGAAGGCGCCCTACCTCCTCCGCCTGCTCCGCGAGGGGAAGACGGTGGCCCTGGTCACGGACGCCGGGACCCCCGGGATCTCGGACCCGGGCGCCGACCTGGTGCGGGAGGCGCGCGAGGCCGGGATCCCGGTGGTCCCGATCCCGGGCCCCTCGGCGGTCACCGCGGCCCTGTCGGTGGCGGGGCTCCCGGCGGACCGGTTCGTCTTCGAGGGGTTCCTCCCCGTCAAGGCGGGGCGCCGGCTCGCCAGGCTCCGGGAGCCCAGGGCCCTCGGGCGGACCGTGGTGATCTACGAGGGTCCCCACCGGGTCCCCGAGACCCTGGCCGCGATCCGGGAGGTCTTCGGGCCGGTGGAGGTGGTCCTGGCCCGGGAGCTGACGAAGCAGTTCGAGGAGATCAGGCGGGGGCCCCCCGAGGCCCTGCTGGCGGCCTTCGGGGAGCGGCCGATCAGGGGCGAGGTCACCCTGATCCTCCCGGCCGTGAGGATTCCGTCCGAGTAAGGCTGTGCGCTTTTGCGCTCTGGGCCCTCGGCTCGCGGATGGATGGTCCGCTCCGAGCGCGGGCTTCGACCGCGCAACCTTGGGGGGAGGTCTCGGAAGGGGGGTGTAACCCCCCTCCGAGTGTTCTTGAGGGTCCTCTACCGCTGGTCTATACTGGGGGTCGTGACCGCCGAAACCCTCTGCCTCCGCGCGCGATGTCCGCGATCCCCAAGGCCCTGACGATCGCCGGATCGGACTCCGGCGGCGGGGCCGGGATCCAGGCCGACCTGAAGACCTTCACGGCCTTCCGGGTCTACGGCGTCTCGGTCCTCACCGCGATCACGGCCCAGAACTCCCTCGGGGTCCAGGGGGTCCAGAACCTCCCGCCCGAGTTCGTGGCCCGCCAGCTCGAGTCGGTCCTCGGGGACATCGGCGCCGACGCGGTCAAGACCGGGATGCTCTCCACCGCCCTGATCATCCGCGCGGTCGCCTCCGGGCTCCGCGAGCACCGCGTCGAGCGGCTCGTCGTGGACCCGGTGATGGTCGCGAAGTCCGGCGATCCCCTCCTCGAGCCCGAGGCCCGGGCGGCCCTGGTCCGGGAGATCCTTCCGCTCGCCCTGGTGGTGACCCCGAACCTCCACGAGGCGGCTGCCCTGGCCGGGCTCCCGGTGGGGACCCCCGAGGAGATGGAGGAGGCCGCCCGGCGCATCCACCGGCTCGGCCCCCGCCACGTCCTGGTCAAGGGCGGCCACCTGAAGGGGGATGCCCTTGACCTGCTCTTCGACGGCCAGGCCTTCATCCCCTTCCGCGCCGAGCGGATCCCCACGCCGCCCACCCACGGGACCGGCTGCACCTATTCGGCGGCCATCGCCGCGGGCCTGGCCCGGGGCCTCCACCTCTCCGAGGCGGTGGGCGAGGCCAAGCGCTACGTGACCCGGGCGATCCGCGAGGGGTTCGCCGTCGGCCGGGGGGTCGGCTCCCTGCGCCACTTCCTGGAGGGCTGGTGATGGCGCGCCATGTGACCGACGCTCAGATGCCGTTCCTCGCCCACCTGGGGGAGCTCCGCAAGCGGATCATCTGGACCGTGGCGGCCATCGGCCTCGGCTTCGTGGCGACGTTCTCCTTCTCGGAACGGATCGTCACGTTCCTGGCCCGACCGCTACCGGCGAAGCTCGTCGCCCTCGCGCCGGTGGAGACCCTGTGGGTCAACATCAAGGTCGCGATGCTCGCCGGCTTGTTCCTCACGCTGCCCTTCGTCCTGTACCAGGTCTGGGCCTTTATCGCCCCGGGGCTGCACCGACACGAGCGCCGCTTCGCCATCCCCTTCGTCCTCGTCGGGACGGTGCTCTTCACCATCGGTGGGGCCTTCTCCCTCCTGGTGGTCGTCCCGTTCGCCAGCCAGTTCCTCTGGACCTACAAGACCGCTGACGTCATCATCCCGATGTGGTCGGCGAATTTCTACATCGGCTTCGTCGTCCGCTTCACGTTCGCCTTCGGGCTGGCCTTCCAGCTCCCGCTCGCCGTGACCCTGGCCGCCAAGATGGGGCTCGTGACCCCGCAGTTCCTGGCCAAGAACCGGAAGTACGCCGTCCTCTTCTGTGCCATCGCCGCGGCCATCTTGACGCCGACGCCGGATGCCTTCAACATGATGTTGATGGCCGGCCCGATGTACGTCCTCTACGAGGTGGGGATCATCGCCGCCCGGCTCTTCGGCCGGCGGTTCCCCAAGTAACCCCTTGCGCCTCCCCGGTGCTTCTGCTAAAAGACTCGGAGGGGGGCTAACGCCCCCCTTCCGAACCTCCACCCAGGGGAGCGCCGGGTCTCGCTGCGCGAGTACCGCGGCCACCCGTTCATCGATATCCGGGTCTACTACAAGCCGGCCGAGGGCGAGCCGGGGCCCACCCGCAAGGGGGTCACCCTCAACCCGGAGCTCTACCCCGAGCTGAAGAAGGCCCTCCTGGCCCTGGAGCACGCCCTGGTGAAGCACCGCCTCCTGGACCGCGAGGCCATCGAGGCCGCGATGGCGGAGGAAGGGTAAGGCGTTTCCGCCCCGATGAGGTTCCAGGACCTGGACCTCCCCGCCCCGGTCTTCCAGGGGATCGGGGCCGCGGGGTTTGAGGTCCCGACCCCGATCCAGGAGGCCGCCCTCCCCGTCGCCCTCAAGGGGAAGGACGTCGCGGGCCAGTCCCAGACCGGGACCGGGAAGACCGCCGCGTTCCTCATCGCCCTCTTCACGCGCCTCCTCCGCACCCCGCCGCCGCCCCCCGGGCCGACGACCGCGCCGCGGGCCCTCATCATCGCCCCCACCCGCGAGCTGGTGGTCCAGCTCGAGGCCGACGCCCGGCTCCTCGGGCGGTTCACCGGCCTCCGGATCGTCGCCGTCTACGGGGGGGTGGACTACGCCCGCCAGCGTGAGGCCCTGCACCAGCCCACGGACCTCCTCGTCGGGACCCCCGGGCGCCTCATCGACTATCTGAAGCAGCGGGTCTGGTCGCCGGCCCGGGTGGAGGTGCTGGTCATCGACGAGGCGGACCGGATGTTCGACATGGGGTTCATCGCCGACATCCGCTACCTCTGCCGCCGCCTGCCGCCCCCCGAGCGGCGCCAATCCTTCCTCTTCTCGGCCACGCTCTCCTTCCGCGTCCTCGAGCTGACCTGGGAGTTCATGAACAACCCCACGCAGATCACCGTGAGCGGCCGGCAGCTCACCGTGGAGCAGGTCGAGCAGCTCCTCTACCACGTGGGGCGGCACGAGAAGCTCCGCCTCCTCCTGGGGCTCCTGGCCCGGGAGGGCGGGGAGCGGGTGCTGATCTTCACCAACACCCGCGCCGAGGCCGCCCGCCTGGTGGAGCGCCTCCGGCGGAACGGCCGGGAGGCTCGGGCCCTGACCGGCGACCTCGACCAGCGGCAGCGGCTCCGGACCCTGGCGGCCTTCAAGGAGGGGCGGCTGCCCATCCTGGTGGCGACCGACGTCGCCTCCCGCGGGCTCCACATCGAGGCGGTGAGCCACGTCATCAACTGGGATCTCCCCCAGGACGCCGAGGACTACGTCCACCGGATCGGCCGGACCGCCCGGGCCGGGGCCGCGGGGAAGGCGATCAGCCTGGTGGACGAGCGGAGCGCGTTCGGGCTCGAGGCGGTGGAGCGGCTGATCGGGCAGCGGATCCGGGTGGAGTGGGCCGAGGACGACCTCTTCCTCCCCGAGGTCAGGCCGACCGCAGAGGAGCGCCGGCGGTTCGCCGAGGAGCGGACCGCCCGCGGCCATCCGCGGGACCGGGGCCGGGGCGGGCCCCGCCGGTCGCGGCGCTGAACAGCCCGTGTTCGACGTCCTGATCCGGGGCGGGACGGTGGTGGACGGCACGGGCGCGCCCGCCCGGCCAGCGGACGTCGCGGTCGAGGGCGGGCGGGTCGTCGCCGTCGAGCCGCGCCTCGCTGCGGAAGGCCGCCGCACCCTCGAGGCCGACGGCCTGCTGGTCGCCCCGGGGTTCATCGACATCCATACCCACTCGGACTTCTTCCTCCTCCAGGTCCCCTCGGCCGAGTCGAAGCTCCGCCAGGGGGTGACCACCGAGGTGATCGGGATGTGCGGCTTCTCCCCGGCCCCGGCGGTCCCCGAGCGCCTGGCCCTCCTCCAGGATCACGTGGCCTTCCTCGCCCCCCGGCTCCCCTGGGACTGGCGCGGCTTCGGGGAGTGGTGCGCGCGCCTCCGGGGGGCGGGGCTCTCGGTGAACGTGGTCCCCTTCGTGGGGCACGGGGCGATCCGGATCGCGGCCATGGGCTTCGAGCGCCGCCCCCCGACCCCCGAGGAGCTCCGGACGATGGAGGCCCTGGTCGCCCGGGCGATGGACGAGGGGGCGTTCGGACCGCCGCCCCACCCGCCGTCGGCGTTCTGCGCGCCGAACAGCCAGCGCAGACCCCGGCGGCGGCAGGAATCGGCCAGTTCTGATCCGCAGAGGCGATCGCGATCGGGGAGGCCGCGGGATGCCCGGTCCAGATCGCCCATCTCAAGGCCGCGGGGCGGGAGAACTGGCCGAAGATGGAGGCGGCCCTCCGCGCCCTCGACGCCGCCCGGGCCCGGGGGGTCGAGGTGACGGCGGACATCTACCCCTACACCGCCGGCTCAACGACCCTGTCGAGCCTCCTCCCCCCGTGGATGCACGACGGCGGCATGCCGCGTCTCCTCGAGCGGCTCGCCGATCCGGCGAGTCGGCGGCGGCTCCTCGACGAGTGCGCGGTCGGCGACGAGGGGTGGCTCGCCGCCAACGGCCGCACCACCTGGGAGGAGGTCCTGATCGCGGGGGCGCCGGCCTGTCGCGAGGCGGAGGGGCAGACCCTGGCGGCCCTGGCACAGACCCGCGGGCGGCCGGGCGCGGAGGTCCTGATCGAGGTCCTCCTCGAGGCCCGCGGCGCGGTGACGATGGTCCACTTCCTCATGGCCGAGGGGAACGTCGCCCGGGGGCTCGCCCACCCGCAGGTCATGGTCGGCTCGGACAGCCTCGGCCTCGCCGCCGGGCCGGGCCCCCATCCGGGCCGCCCCCATCCGAGGATGTACGGGACCTTCCCGCGCGTGCTCGGGACCTACGTCCGGGAGCGGCGCCTCCTCGGCTGGGAGGAGGCGATCCGCAAGATGACCGGGATGCCGGCCGCCACGCTCGGCCTCCGCGACCGCGGGGTGATCCGCCCCGGGGCGGCGGCGGACCTGGTGGTCCTCGACCCGGCCACCGTGGCCGACCGCGCCGGCTACGAGGCGCCGCATCGGTATCCCGAGGGGATCCGGTGGGTCCTGGTCAACGGCGCGGTGGTCCTGGACGACGGCGTCATGCGCCCGGTCCCGGCGGGGCGGGTGCTGACTCCCTGAGCCCGGCCCGGGGCCCATCCCCTTGACAGTGCGCCGGTCGCCGTGGTAAGCGTAGGGCTCGATATGTCGGGTCAAACATATCGCCGGCGGCGCCTCCTCGAGGTGAAGACCAAGGTCTGGTTCGAGGCCGGGGGACGGTTCGTGCTCGGCGAGGGCGGGATCGCCCTGCTCGACGCCATCCGGGAGCTGGGCTCGATCCAGCAGGCGGCCCGCCGGCTCGGCTGGTCCTACCGCCACACCTGGGGGTACATCCGGAACATGGAGGAGAGCGCCGGGGTCAGGTTCATCGAGCGGACCCGGGGCGGCCGGGCCGGCGGCGGGGCCCGCCTCACCCCGGAGGGAAAGGAGTTCCTGCGCCGGTACGGCACCTTCCGCCGCGCGCTGGCGCGGCTGGTGGACGGGCGGTTCCGGAGGGTGTTCTTGGCTTAGGCGGCGCGGTGCTTTCCTCTGTGCGACGAGAGCGGGGATGAGGATCGGCGGGAACGACTACAGCTTGCGCGAGCTGGCCGGGGCCTTCGGCGATCTCGGCACCCTCATCCCCTTCCTCGTAGGCTACATCACCATCACCGGGATGGACCCGGTCGGGGTCCTCGTAGCCTTCGGGCTCTTCAAGATCGTCGCCGGGCTCTACTTCAAGACCCCCGTCCCGGTCCAGCCGATGAAGGCGATCGGCACGGCCGCGATCAGCCATCCGGGCGTGATCACCCCCGGTGCCATCTGGGCCTCCGGGCTGTTCACCGGACTCCTCTGGCTGGCGATGGGGCTCACGGGCGCGGTGACCTGGATCGCCAGGATCACGAGCCGTCCCGTCGTCCACGGCCTCGTCCTCGGCCTGGGGCTCGGGTTCATCCTCCAAGGGGTCAAGCTGATGGAGGGGGATCTCCTCCTGGCCGCGGTCGCCGTCGCCCTGACCTTCGTCCTGCTCTCCCTGGAGCGGGTGCCGGCGATGCTCCTCCTCCTCGCCTTCGGCGTGACCGTGGCCGTGGTCCGCGAACCCGTCCTCCTGGGCGAGCTGGCGCGGCTTTCGTTTCACCTGCGGCTCCCCGCCTTCGGCTTGACCGGGATCGGGTGGGGAGACCTCGCGACGGGCGTGATCGTCCTCGGTCTCCCCCAGGCGGCGCTCACGCTGGGAAACGCCATCGTCGCCTTTACCGAGGAGAACAACGCCCTTTTTCCGAACCGGCCTGTGACCGTGAGGGCGATCGCGGTCAACCACGGGATCATGAACCTCGTCGGGACCAGTATGAGCGGCGTGCCGATGTGCCACGGCGCCGGAGGGATGGCGGGCCACGTCCGGTTCGGCGCCCGCACCGGCGGGGCCCTGGTGATCCTCGGGAGCCTCATCCTGTTCATCGGGCTCTTCCTGGCCGACTCGGTGGAGACGCTGTTCAAGCTCTTTCCCCAGGCGCTCCTGGGCGTGATCCTCATGTTCGCGGGGCTCGAGCTGGCTGCCGGCGTTCAAGGGAACCACTTCGACCGGAGAGACCGGTACGTCATGCTCCTCGCCGCAGGGGTGGCCATGTGGAACATGGGCGCCGGCTACCTGGCCGGGATCGCCCTGTGGCACGCCTTCCACCGGGGATGGCTGAAGGCCTGAGGGTGAGCCCTTCGCGCGACGCAAGGGGGGACGGGCTCGCGTGGGGCCTGGCGCTGGTCGCCTTCCTCCTGCTGGCGGTCCCGGCCCTCGGCGAGCCCCGGCGCCCGGTCATCCTGGCCACCACGACCAGCACCCTGGACTCGGGGCTCCTGGACGTCCTGGTCCCGCTCTTCGAGCGGCGGGCCGGCTACACGGTCAAGACCATCGCGGTCGGGACCGGCCAGGCCCTCCGGATGGCCGCCCGGGGGGACGCCGACGTCATCCTGGTCCACGCGCCCGAGCTGGAGGCCGGGTACGTGGCGGAAGGGGCCCTCATCCGCCGCCGCCGCGTCATGCACAACGACTTCGTCCTCGTCGGGCCGCCGGCCGACCCCGCCGGGGTCAGGGGCGCGAGGGCCGCGGGCGAGGCCTTCCGGCGGATCGCCGAGCGGGAGGCGCGGTTCGTCTCCCGGGGCGACGACTCCGGAACCCACCACAAAGAGCGCGCCCTCTGGAAGGCCGCCGGCGTCGCCCCCAGAAGGGGGTGGTACATCGAGTCGGGGCAGGGGATGGGCGCCACGCTGACCATCGCCGACGAGAAGGGCGCCTACTCCCTGACCGACCGGGCGACCTACCTGGCCTTCAGGAAGCGGCTCCAGCTGGCCGTCCTCCTCGAGGGGGACGCCCCGCTCCTGAACATCTACCACGTCATGGAGGTCAACCCGGCCAGGCACCCGCGGGTCAACGCCGAGGGGGGGAGGGCCTTCGCGGAGTTCCTGCTCTCGCCCGAGGCGCAGGCGGCGATCCGGACCTTCGGCGTCGAGGGGTACGGCGAGCCGCTCTTCTTCCCCGACGCGGTGAGGCCGGCGCCGGGCGGCGGAGATGGAGCTGATCTGGGAGGGGATCCGGCACGCGCTCTGGCTCCTGTTGACGGCCGACCCCGAGGTCCTCGGGATCACCTGGCTCTCCCTCCAGGTCTCGGGGCTGGCCACGCTCGCCTCGCTGGCGGTGGGGGTCCCGCTCGGGACCCTCATCGCCCTGACGCGCTTCCCCGGCCGCGGGCTGGTGGTGAGCCTCGTCAACACCGGGATGGGCCTGCCGCCGGTCGTGGTCGGGCTCTTCGTCTCGATCTTCCTCTGGCGGAGCGGCCCCCTGGGGGCGCTCGAGCTCCTCTACACCCCCACGGCCATCGTCATCGCCCAGTTCGTCATCGCCGCGCCCATCGTCACCGGCCTGGCCCTCGCCGCGGTCCAGCAGATCCCCCCCGGCTTCCGCCTCCAGATGCTGGCCCTCGGGGCCTCCCGGCCCCAGCTCCTCTGGCTCCTCGCCCGCGAGGCCCGCCTGCCGATGCTGGCCGCGGTCATGGCCGGCTTCGGCGGGGTGATCTCGGAGATCGGGGCCTCGATGATGGTGGGCGGCAACATCCGCGGCCAGACCCGGGTGCTCACCACGGCGACGGTCCTGGAGACCGGGAAGGGGAACTTCGATGTCGCCATCGCGCTGTCGCTCATCCTGCTGGCCATCGTCTTCCTCGTGAACTGGGCGCTCACGGGCCTCCAGCAGCGCCGGGCGTGAGGGGCGTGGGGACGAGCGCGCCGGTCCTGGAAGGGCGGGGGCTTCGGGTCGTGGCGGACGGCCGCCCGCGGCTCGAGGTCGAGGCCGTCGCCGTCCACGAGGGGGAGGTCCTCGCGATCATCGGCCCCAACGGGGCCGGGAAGTCCACCCTGCTCCGGATCCTCGGCCTGCTCGAGCCGCCGACCGCGGGCGAGGTGCGCTTCCGCGGCGAGCCGGTCGGCGCCGGGGCCTCGCTCCTCGCCCTCCGTCGGCGCATGGCCTCGGTCTTTCAGGAGCCGCTCCTCTGCGACACCACGGTCCTCCGGAACGCCCGCCTCGGGCTCGCCCTCCGGGGCGTCCCGGACGCGGAGGCCGACCGGCGCGTCCGGCCGTGGCTCGAGCGGCTCGGGATCGCCCCCCTGGCCGGCCGCTCGGCCCGCACGCTCTCGGGCGGGGAGGCCCAGCGGACGAGTCTGGCCCGGGCCTTCGCCGTCGAGCCGGAGGTCCTGCTCCTCGACGAGCCGTTCTCGGGGCTGGACCCTTCCGCGCGCGAGGCGCTCCTCGGCGACCTGGAGCGCATCCTCCGGGAGACGGGGACGACCACGGTCTTCGTCACCCACGACCGGGACGAGGCCATCCGCCTCGGCGACCGGGTGGCGGTGATGATGGGCGGCAGGATCCTCCAGCTCGCCCGGCCGGAGGAGGTCTTCGCCGCGCCGGTGAGTGAGGAGGTGGCCCGCTTCGTCGGGGTGGAGAACATCCTGGCCGGCGAGGTCGCGGATCAGGGGGAGGGGCTCCTCGAGGTTCGGGTCGCCGACCGGAGCCTGCTCGTCGTCGGGGAGGCGGCCCGGGGCGAGCGGGTGCTGCTCTGCCTCCGCCCCGAGGACATCGTTTTGGGGCCGGCCCCTGCCGCGGGGCCCACCAGCGCCCGCAACGCCCTGCTCGGCAAGGTCGTCCGGCTCGTCCCCGTCGGCGTCCTTTGGCGGGTGGTGGTGGACTGCGGGTTCCCGCTCACGGCCCTCATCACCCGCCCCTCCATCGACGCGCTCGGGCTCGAGGAGGGACGCGAGGTGGTGGCCGGGTTCAAGGCGACGGCGGTCCACCTCCTCCGGCGGGGCCGGCTTGACAGGCGCCCCGGGGGGTTGGTATAAGTGAGAGTACGTCCGAGGCCGAACGTCGTGCCCGGGAGGCGCGAGTGTTGAGGCAAGGAGAATCGATGGTGAGGCCAGCAGCCGGCGACACTGCTGGCCCTTTTTGTTTTCAGGCACTTCCGCGCACCCCAAAGGAGGGGAATATGAGCGATCGCGAGGCTCTGGTCGAGCGGCTCATGCATGAGAGCGAGGAGTTCCGGCGGCTCCGGGAGGAGCACCAGCGCTACGAGCAGGAGATCTCGGAGCTCCAGGGCCGCCACTACCTCTCCGCCGACCAAGAGTGGCGCGTCAGCGAGCTGAAGAAGCGGAAGCTCATGACGAAGGACCGGATGGAGGCGTTGATCCGCCAGGCCGGCCAGACCTCTTCCTCTCGAGCCTGATCCCCCGGGAGTCCCCCCGCGATGGGACCTCCGCGAAAGGGGGATGAGTCCCCCGCGCCCGACCAGTCTGGCCTCACCCATCTCGACGCCGAGGGGAAGGCGCGGATGGTGGACGTCACCGCCAAGGCCGAGACCGCCCGGGAGGCGCGCGCCCGCGCCACGCTCCGGATGCGCCCGGAGACCCTGGCCGCCATCCGGGCCGGGGAGGTCGCCAAGGGGGACGCCCTCGGCGTGGCGCGCCTCGCCGGGATCATGGCGGCCAAGCGGACCGCCGAGCTGATCCCCCTCTGCCACCCCCTCCGGATCACCGGGATCGAGGTCACCTTCGAGCTGGACGAGGCGGCCTCCGCGGTCCGGATCGAGAGCCGGGTCCGGACCGTGGACAAGACCGGGGTGGAGATGGAGGCGCTGGCGGCCGCGGCGGTGGCCGGGCTGACCGTCTATGACATGGTCAAGGCGATCGACCGGGGGATGGTCCTCACCGACGTCGGCCTCGTCGAGAAGGCGGGCGGGCGGAGCGGGCACTGGGTGCGCGAGCCGTGAGGACCGCCCTCGTCTACACCGACGGCTACGCCCGGTACGACTACGGGCCCGAGCATCCGCTCCGCATGGCGCGCCTCCGGCTGACCTTCGAGCTCATGGAGGCCCTTCAGCTGACGGCCCTCCCGGAGACGAAGCTCCTGATCCCCGAGCCGGCCCCCGAAGCGGCGCTGCTGGGCTTCCACACCGCCGAGTACCTCGAGGTCCTCCGGGCGGCGAGCCAGGGGCTCGCGCTCCCGGCCCCGTACCGCTACGGGCTCGGCCCCGGCGACAACCCGATCTTCCCCGGCCTCTGGGAGGTCGCGACGCTGATCGCGGGCGGCTCGCTCTTGGCCGCCCGCCTGGTCGCCGACGGCGAGGCGGAGCGTGCCTTCCACTTCGCCGGCGGGCTCCACCACGCCATGCCGGATCGCGCCTCGGGGTTCTGCTACATCAACGACGCCGTCCTCGCCATCCAGGCGCTGGTCGGCCGCGGCCTGCGCGCCCTCTACATCGACATCGACGCCCATCACGGCGACGGGGTCCAGCACGCCTTCTACCGGACGGACCGGGTCCTGACCATCTCCACCCACGAGCGCGGCGACCGGCTCTTCCCTGGCACCGGCTTCGTGGAGGAGCTGGGGGAGGGGCCGGGGCGCGGCTACAGCGTCAACCTCCCCCTCCACCCCGGGACCGACGACGAGGTCTACCTGGAGGCCTTCGAGACCGTGGTCCCGCCCCTGGCCTCGGCCTTTCGTCCCGACGTCGTGGTGACCCAGCTCGGGATCGACGGCCACCGGACCGACCCCCTCACCCATCTCGCCCTCACCGTGAACGGCTTCGCCCGGGCGGTGCGCCGCATCCTCGCCCTCGCCCCCCGCCTGGTGGCCCTGGGCGGCGGCGGGTACGACCTCGGCAACGTGGCGCGCGCCTGGAGCATCGCCTGGGCCCTGATGAACGAGGTCGAGCCGCCCGACCGGCTCCCCGAACCGTTCCTCCGGGCCTCCGGGCGGTTCTTCCGCGCCCCGGAGCTCTGGGACCCCCCTTCGCCTGAGCCCCCCGCGGCCCGGCACGCTGCCCGCGCCTTCGCCCAGCGCCAGGTGGAGGCGATCCGGCGCACCATCTTCCCGCTGCACCGCCTCGCCTGACGCCTCGGAGGGGCGCGCGAGCCCCCCTCCGAGGTCGAAGACGTTGAGCCCGCCCCGGCTCTGTGCTAAGGTTGAAAAAATCCCTGGATGCGAGCGGACGATGCCGGGGCGCTTCATCACCGTCGAGGGCGTGGAGGGGGCCGGGAAGACGACCCAGATCCGGCTTCTGGCAGGGTGGCTCCGCGCCCGAGGCCACCGGGTCCGCGAGACCGCCGAGCCCGACGGGACCCGGCTCGGGGCGGCGATCCGCGCGCTCTTCGCTACGGCCCCGGGCCCTGAGCCGTTGGCCGAGGCGTTCCTCTTCGCGGCCGCCCGCCGCCAGCACGTGGTGGAGGTGATCCGACCGGCCCTGGCCGCCGGGGAGATCGTCCTCTCCGACCGCTTCGCCGACGCCACGCTCGCCTATCAGGGTTACGGTCGCGGCATCCCCTTGGGCGCCATCGAGGCCCTCAACCAGCTCGCCACCGAGGGGCTCCGGCCCGACCTGACCGTGCTCCTCGACCTGGATGTCGCCACGGGGCTCGCCCGCCTCGAGGCGCGCCCCCTCGACCCCTTCGAGGCACTCGGGCTCGACTTCCACGAGCGGGTGCGGAAGGGGTACCTCGAGCTGGCCGGCCGCGAGCCCGACCGGTTCGTCGTCATCGACGGCCACCGCCGGCCGGAGGAGGTCCAGGCGGCGATCCGGGAGGCGGTCGGACGCCTCCTCCGATGAGTCACCCGCCTCTCTCTGTCGTCACCCAACCTCGGCCCCGGGCGGTGGGGGGGGTTGGGGGAGGAGCGATGCCGCTCCCCCCCAAGGTGGACCAGTGAGCCAGGCGTTCGATCCCATCATCGGCCAGCCCGGGGCCGTGGCGCTCCTCCGCCAGGCGCTGGCCCAGGGGCGGATCGCCCACGCCTGGGCCTTCCTGGGCCCGCCCGGGGTGGGGCGGAGGCTGACCGCCGTCGCCTTCGCCCAGGCCCTCCTCTGCCCGACCGGGGGGTGCGGGCGCTGTCCGGCCTGCCGGAAGGTCCAGGCCGGCCATCACCCCGACCTCCACCTGATCGTCCCCGACGGCGCCGCGCTCAAGATCGAGCAGGTGCGCGAGGTGGAGCGGCTCGCGGCCCTGGCCCCCCTGGAGGGGGCCTGGAAGGTCTTCGTCCTGGACGACGCCGACCGGATGACGCTCCCAGCGGCCCACGCGCTCCTCAAGACCCTGGAGGAGCCACCGCCCCGGTCGCTCCTGGTCCTGATCCTCGCCAACCCTCGGGCCCTGCCCCCCACGGTCCTCTCTCGCTGCCAGCCGGTCCGTTTCCGGCCGCTCGGGGAGGCCGAGGCAGTGGCGCTGCTCGCGGCCCGGGCACGGCTGGGCCCCGAGGAGGCGCGCCTCCTCGCCCGGCAGTGCCAGGGGCAGATCGGGCTCGGCCTCCAGGAGGACCCGGCCGCGCTCTCCCGGGCGCGCGACGAGGCCCTGGAGCTGCTCGGAACGCCCCTGACCGCGCTGCCGGCCCGGATCGAGGCCCTCGGCCGGGACCGGGCGCGGGTGGAGGCCTGCCTCCGGGCCTACTGGTTCTGGTTCCGGGATCTCCTCTGCCTGGCCGCGGGAGGGGACCCGGCGCTCGTCGTCAACGCGGACCGCCTCGAGGAGCTCCGCCGGACGGCGGAGGCGACCCCCGTCGAGGCGATCCTCCGAGCTCTCGAGTGCATCAAGGCGGCGTGGGCGGCCTGCCAGGGCAACGTGAGCCCGCGCCTCTCCCTCGAGGTGACCCTCCTGGCGCTCGCCCGACGCGCCGCATAGGAGTCGACGATATGGAGTCATGGGAGCCGATCACCGACACCGCCATGGACACCGGGCCCGCGGGGCCCCAGCTCCTGGGCGTCCGGTTACGGGAGCCCGCGAAGGCCGACGACTACCTCGCCGAAGGGCTCACCCTCCACGTCGGGGATCACTGCGTCGTGGAGGTTCCCCAGGGCCACGCCGTGGGCGAGGTGCGCCGCCCGGCCCGCCCCCTGCCCGAGTCGAAGCGCGACCGGACCTTCCCCCGCGTCCTCCGCCTGGCGACCCCGGAGGAGACGGCCGAGTACCGGCGCCGTCGGGAGCGGGAGAAGGCCGCCGTCACCACCTGCCAGCTCCGGGCCCGGGGGCTCGGATTGGCCATGAAGGTCATCGACGTGGAGATGGCCCCGGACGGCCGCCACGTCACCGTCCTGTTCTACGCCGACGAGCGGGTCGATTTCCGCGAGCTGGTGCGGGAGCTGGCCCGCGAGTTCCGCGCCCGCATCGAGATGCGCCAGATCGGGGCCCGCGATGTGACCAAGCTGACCGACGGGATCGGCCCCTGCGGCCGCCAGCTCTGCTGCTCGTCCTTCCTCAGGAAGTTCGAGCCGATCTCGGTGAAGATGGCCAAGGCCCAGGAGATGCCGCTGACCGACAGCCGCCTGCTCGGGGCCTGCGGCCGGCTCAAGTGCTGCCTCCTCTACGAGTTCTCCACCTACGAGGAGCTCCGCGGCCGGCTGCCGAGGGTCGGGACGCCGTGCTCCGCGACCGGGTGCGGCGGCGGCGGGTGCATGCAGGGCCAGGTGAGGTCGGTCAAGGTGCTCAAGGAGACGGTGGTGGTCGGCTTCCCGGACGGGACCGAGGCCGAGGTCCCGCTGGAGCAGGTCTCCTGGGAGGGGCGCCCCCACATCTTCCCCGGCAGCGCATGACCCCGAGCGGCGGGCGGCCCTTCTACCTCACCACCCCCATCTACTACGTCAACGCCCTGCCCCACCTGGGGCACGCCTACACCACCATCGTGGCCGACGCCATGTGTCGCTACCGGCGCCTGGCCGGTGAGGAGGTCTACTTCCTGACCGGGACCGACGAGCACGGGGACAAGATCGCCCAGGCCGCGGCCAAGGCCGGAGAGACGCCGCAGGCCTACGCGGACCGGATCGCGGCGGCCTTCCAGGCGACCTGGACCAAGCTCGGGATCGCCCACGACCAGTTCATCCGGACCACCGAGGATCGCCACAAGAAGATGGTCCAGGCGATCCTGCAGCAGCTCTACGACGCCGGCGAGCTCTACTTCGGCGACTACGGCGGGCTCTACTGCTACGGCTGCGAGCGCTTCTACACCGAGAAGGAGCTGGTGGACGGCAAGTGCCCCGACCACCAGGTCCCGCCCACCTTCATCAAGGAGGAGAACTACTTCTTCAAGATGAGCCGCCACCAGCCGTGGCTCGTCCGCCACATCGAAGAGCATCCGGACTTCATCCGCCCCGAGCGCTACCGCAACGAGGTCCTGGCCTTTCTCCGCGCGCCGCTCGAGGATCTCTGCATCAGCCGGCCCAAGAGCCGGCTGCAGTGGGGGATCCCCCTCCCCTTCGACGGCCGCTACGTCACCTACGTCTGGTTCCGGCCCTGGGCGGGCCGGGGGCGGAGCGGTTCGAGACCTTCTGGCCCCACGCCCAGCACCTGATCGCCAAGGACATCCTGAAGCCCCACGCGATCTACTGGCCGACGATGCTCAAGGCCGCCGGGCTTCCCATCTACCGGCATCTGAACGTGCACGGGTACTGGAGCCTGGCGGGCGGCAAGATGTCCAAGACCGTCGGGAACGTGGTGGAGGCGCTGGCGCTGACCGAGCAGTACGGGAACGACGCCTTCCGCCACTTCCTCCTCCGCGAGATGACCTTCGGGCTCGACGCCACGTTTTCGGAGGACGCCCTGGTCGCCCGGCTGAACGCCGACCTCGCCAACGACCTCGGCAACCTGGTGAGCCGCGCCGTGGCGATGCTGGTCGGTTTCGGTCGGGGCTCGGTCCCCGCCCCCGGCCCGGAGGACGGGGCCGAGGCGGAGGTCCGCGCGACCGCCGACCGGGTCCGGGGCGAGGTCCATCAGGCGATGGAGGAGTTCGCCTTCCAGCGCGCGCTGGCGGCGATCTGGGAGCTCATCGGACTCCTCAACCGCTACATCGACGCCCAGGCCCCCTGGGCCCTGGCCAAGGACCCGGCCCGGGCCGAGCGGCTCGCCACGGTCCTCCACACCCTGGCGGAGGGACTCCGTTGGCTCTCGGTGCTCCTGGCCGCCTTCCTCCCCGGGGCCGCCGAGGCGATCCGCCGCCAGCTCGGCCTTGCCGAGTCCCCCCCCCGCCTGGCCGACCTCGACCGCTGGGGCGAGATCCGGCCCGGGACGCCGGTGACGAAGGGGCCGCCGCTCGTCCCGCGGGTGGAGAGCCCCAGGGGCGAAGCCCGGGAGGCCGGGGCTTCGCCGGCGGGCCCGCGGATCAGCATCGAGGAGTTCTCGCGGATGGACCTCCGCGTCGCCGAAGTCGTCGCCGCGGAGCCGGTGCCGAAATCCAAGAAGCTGCTCAAGCTCACGGTGAGGCTCGGGGAGGAGACCCGGACCGTGGTCGCGGGGATCGCCGGGCAATACCGGGCCGAGGAGCTCCCTGGGCGGAAGGTCGTCGTGGTCGCCAACCTCGAGCCCGCCACCCTCATGGGGGTGGAGTCCCGGGGGATGGTCCTGGCCGCCTCCGAGGGCGGCGCCCTCGCCCTGCTCACCTTGGACCGCGATCTCCCCCCCGGCGCCAAGGTGACGTAATAGACTCGGAGGGGGGCTGACGCCCCCCTTCCGATACCTCCCCCCATGATTCTCTTTGACACCCACGCTCACCTCCACCTCCCCGAGTTCGACGCCGATCGCGCGGAGGTCCTGGCGCGGGCGCGCACCGCAGGGGTCCACGGCTTCCTCACCGTCGGGATCGACGCCGAGGACTCCGCCAAGGCCGTGGCGCTCGCCGAGGCCGCGCCCGACGTCTGGGCCGCGGTCGGGATCCACCCCCACGAGGCGGCGGGCGCCGACGAGGCGGCCCTGGAAACCGTCCGGCGCCTGGCCCTCGGCTCGGCCAGGGTGGTCGCCATCGGCGAGACCGGGCTCGACTACTACCGAAACCTCTCCCCCCGCTCCGCCCAACTCGAGGCCTTCCGCCGCCAGCTCGCCCTGGCCCGGGAGCTCGGCCGCCCCGTCGTGGTCCACTGCCGGGAGGCGCACGCCGACGTGCTGGGCATGCTCCGGGAGGAGCGGGTCGGCGAGGTGGGCGGGATCATGCACTGCTTCTCGGGGGACGCCGCCGCCGCGCGGAGTTGCCTCGACCTCGGCCTCGGGATCTCGCTCGCGGGGCCTGTCACCTACCCGAACGCGCGGAAGCTCCCCGAGGTCGTCCGGGCGGTCCCCCTCGAGTGGCTCCTCGTCGAGACCGACTGCCCCTTCCTGCCGCCCCAGCCCTACCGCGGCAAGCGGAACGAGCCGGCGTGGATGGTCCACACCGCCGGGCAGGTCGCGGCCTTCAAGGGGGTGTCGTTTGCGGAGCTGGCCGTCCGGCTCACCGAGAACGCCCGGCGACTCCTCCGCCTCCCGCCCGCAGAATGAGCCTTCGCGACCTCCGCCTCTTTCTGGGGGGCGCCCTCAACATCGGCGCGGCCCGGGTCCTCAACGCCGCCCGCCCAGCCCGGCCGGTGACCCCGCTTTCCCTCGAGGGCTATCTCGGCCTCGCCGCCCCCGAGCCGCTCGACACGGTCCGGCTCCTCGAGGGGCGCTCGAACCGGGATCGTCTGGCCACGCTCCTCCGGCTCCTCGAGGCCCGGGGGATCCCCCATCGCCGCCTCCCCTACCGGAGCCTCGAGGGGTCCGGGGAGAACCTCGTGCTCGAGGCCGGGACGGACGGGCGGGTCCTGCTCCTGGCCGGCCATCACGACGCGGTGCCGGGGAGCCCGGGGGCCAACGACAACGCCGCGGCGGTCGCCATCCTGCTCCGGCTCCTCGAGCGCCTGCTCGACGACCCGCCGCGGCGCTTCCGCGTCCGGGTGGTCATCTTCGGGGATGAGGAGAAGGGGTTCCTCGGCTCGCGCGCCTACGTCCGGGCCGCGCCCCTGGACGACCTCCTCGGGGTCGTGAGCCTCGAGCTCTGCGGGATCGGCGACGGCCTGGCCCTCTGGGACGTCGAGCCCGAGGCGGGGAGCCGTCTGGCGCGCGCCTTCGCCGCCACGGCGGAGGCGCTCGGGTACCGGCGGGACGAGGGGTATCACCTGGTGGGGCGGATCCCCCTCTTCGGGAGCGATCACCGCCCCTTCGCGGCCCGCGGGATCCCGGCCTACGGCCTCACGGTCATCCCGAACGCCGCCCGCGAGGCGCTCCGGAGTTTCATCTTCCGCCCCCTGCGCCCGGCGCTGCTGCTCCCGGCCCGCCGGCCCCCGCCGTTCAGGACCTACCACACCCCCCTCGACCGCGCCGACACGCTGGAGCCGGCCGCGCTCGGACGCGTCGGGGCGCTGCTCGAGGCGCTCTGCCGGGAGCTGGACACCGGGGCGTGAGGGCTGCGTGGGCAAGGGGTGTGTTAGGGGGGGGAGGCGTCGGTCCCGAGCGGAACGTTAAGCGGAGCGGCGCGGGTCCCCGTCGTGAGCGAGCCGGATGGGGAAGCCGACAGGCGGGCGGAGGACAAAGAGGAGGGGCCCCGGCCGGCGAGCCACAGACGGGTGCGCCGCGGAGCGTGTGGAGCGAGGGGTCGATGCCTCCCACGGGGCAGTCAGGAGCGGGGCGGAGCCCCCCTCCGAGGGTCTTAGGGGAAGGCGTGGTCGCCGGTGGAGTAGCGGGAGAGGAGCAGCCGGCTCTCGGGCCCGTCGGCCTCCGCCACCAGGATCCGGACCTCGCCGAGGTCCCCCACGGTGAAGGGGTGGACCGAGGGCGCCAGGTGGGTGGTGCGGAGGAGGCAGGTGATCCCGTGGGCGCCGAGCAGCCCCTGGATCACCAGGGCCTCGGCCTGATCGCGGGCCCGGAAGACCTCGACGAAGGCGGGGCGCTTCTCGGGCTCGGGCCGGCGGCCCGGGAACGGGATGATCCGGCCGCTCACGACGCCATCCCCCCGGCGGGGCGACGGCCTGTTCCGGCGACGATGCCCATGACAGCTCCACTCTACCAGGGGCCTGGAGGGGGCGCAACCTGGCGGCGGCTCTTCGCGCTCCTGGCGATCTTCGTCGCGGGGACCGCGCTCCACCTGGTCGAGCACCTGGCGCGCGGCCTCACCCCCCTGGTGGCGTGGACGGCGCTCCCCGCGGTCCCGCTCGGGCTCCTGGCGCTCTGGGGGAGTTGGCGGCGAACCCCCTGGGGCGCCGGCCTCGCCCTCCTCCTCGCCGTGGCCGCCCTCGTCTTCGGGGCCCTCGAGCACCTGATCCTCCCCGGCCCCGATCACCTCGCCCGCGCTCCGCTCCCCTCCGCGGCCCTGACGGGGTTCCTGCTGCTCCTCGCGCCGGTCGTAGGCCTGGCTGCCTGGCGCGCGCTCCATGGCCGCCACCGGACTTCTCAGCCCTCGGCCTAGTCTCGGGACCGGATCGCCGCAGAGCTCCACCACCCGCCCCACGCCCCGGCCTTTCCGATCCCTCTCAAGAAGCTTGGCAACGCTGCTGACCAGCTTATGCCTCCTTCCGGACAAGTGAGGTCTGTGCATCACAAATATGGGCTACTCGTCCCAATTCGCCATAAGCCACGTCGATGGGCATCCCCCGAAAAATGTATTTCCCTTCGAGGGAGAGGGGGCCTAGCGTGGAGCCAGGAGGTGGGGTCGATGCGATTTTTGTTCGTCCTGACCGCGAGCCCCTATGGGGGCCAGACCGCCGCCACGGCCCTGAAGCTCGCAAGGGCTGCCCTGGACCTCGG
>JACPHL010000099.1:0-6126 GCA_016188625.1 Candidatus Rokuibacteriota bacterium
CGGCTCGTCCAGGAGGAGCAGCTTGGGGTTGGCCATGAGGGCGCGCCCGATGACGAGCATCTGCTGCTCGCCGCCGCTGACGAAGCCGGCCTCCACGTGGCGCCGCTCTCTGAGCCGGGGGAAGTAGTGGTAGACCATCTCGAGCCCGGCGGCGAGGGACCGGTTATCCGGCTTGAGGTGCGCCCCGACCCGGAGGTTCTGCTCCACGGTCAGGTGCTCGAAGACCCGGCGCCCCTCGATGACCTGAATGATCCCCATCCGCGCGATCTCCTCGGCCGAGCGCCGGTCGATCCGCTTGCCCAGGAACTCGATGGATCCCTCGGCCACCTCGCCGTTCTCGTGCTTCAGCAGGCCGGAGATCGCCTTCAGCGTGGTGCTCTTGCCGGCCCCGTTGGCCCCCAGCAGGGCCACGATGCCGTGGGGGGGCACCTCGAGAGACACCCCCTTCAGGGCGAGGATGACCTCTTGGTACAGGACCTCGATGTTGTTGACCTTCAGCACCGCCCGCCTCGCCCTTCGCCCGGTCTCAATACCCGAAGAACTCGCCGTCCCACTCCTTGGGCCACCTGGCCTTCAGATCCACGTTCTTCACCAGCTCGAACTTCCCTCCTTTGACCCGGTAGACGGGGATGACCGACCCCGGCCGGTGGTCCGTCGCCGTCAGGGTGATGGGCGGCCGCCCGAGCCCGGGGGTCCAGTCCTTGAAGGTTTCGAACGCCTCCTTGATCCCGGGGCCGTTGAGCTTCCCCGCCTTGTCGGCGCGCTTCATCGCCTCGGCCATCATCAGCACCTGGACCCACGACTGGACGGTCCGGATCATCCGGGCCTCCGGGGGCACGCCGGGGTTGATCTTCTTGCCGTACTCGAGGACCTTGTCCATGAGCGGGACCTTCTCGCCGTAGAAGGCGGTGACGGCGATCCCCATCACCCCCTCGGCGGCCGGCCCGGCGAGCCGGACCAGGTTCTCGTCGTACCCCCAGTTGTTCACGATATGGTCGGCGCCCAGCTCCAGGGCGTGGGCGTCCTTGATGGTGGCCGCCACCGACATGGTGGTGTTCCCGTGCCAGGCCAGGTGCGGCTTGAAGGCCTTGGCCGCCAGGACCTGGCTCTTGGTGTCGAGGGCCACGAGCGACACATCCTGGTCCGAGCCCACCTCGAAGCCGAGGAGGGCGGCGTGGTCCTTGAGGGCCTTGATGGGGGCGCTGGCGTACGGGATCGGGAAGGAGTAGAACATCACGACCCGGGGCTTCTCACCCTTCTCCCGGGCCGCCTTGAAGCGCGGATCCTTCTGCCAGACCTCCTCGAACCAGGCGGTCATGGCCGCGCGGGCGTTGGAGGAGTAGTCGGTGCCGTAGACGAAGTTGTACGGCGCCGTCTTGGGGTCGGTGAGCTTGGCGGAGAAGGAGTGGGAGAGGTACGGCATCCGGTCCCTGCCCACCGTCGGGGAGAGGGCCTCGGTGTCGCCGGTCCCCCAGCCGAGGATGGCGGGCACCTTGTCGAAGTCCCGGAACCGCTTGTAGGTCGTGATGGCTTCGGGAACCCGGTAGCCGTAGTCATAGAGGAAGAGCCGGATCCGCTTCCCGTTGATCCCGCCGGTGTCGTTCACGTACTGCACGGCCTCGCGGATCCCCAGGGCGATGTCCTTCCCGACATCCGAGGTCGGGCCGGTCAGGTCGTTCAGCGAGCCGAGCTTGACCTCCTGCGCCCCGACCACCCCCGGCAGGGGTGGAAGGAGTACAGCCAGGGCCAACAGCGCCAACGCCAGTCGCTTCATGTCGGGCCTCCTCTCTCGCTCAGTAGGCGAAGGGCCAGAGGTTGAAGTAGTTCTTCACCTGCTGCCACCGGTAGGCGAGCCCCCTGGGCTCGTAGAGCAGGAAGAGGATGATCGCCAGGCCGAAGGCAGCCTCCTTCACGTAGAGGAACCGCTCCGTGAGGGCCGGATAGACGCCGGAGAGCGGGATGACGGCGAACTTGAGCAGCTCCGGGATCACCGTGACAAAGATCGCGCCGAAGACGACGCCGTGGAGACTCCCCAGCCCGCCGATGAGGACCACCCCCACGAGCCAGACGCTCCAGGAGAGCTGGAAGTGCTCGGGGCTGACGAAGAAGAGCGAGGGGATCCAGACCGCCCCCGCGACCCCGCCGAGGACCCCGGCGGCGAAGAAGGCCAGGAGCTTATAGTAAACCACGTTGACGCCCAGCGCCTCGGCTGCGATGTCATTGTCGCGGATGGCGATCCAGGCGCGGCCGACGCGCGTGCGGAGGAGGTTGGCCATCCCGGCCAGGGAGAGGAGGGTGAGGGCCGAGGCCAGGTAGTAGACCTTCACCTCGCTGTCCACCGGCCAGCCGCCGATGGTGATCGTCCCCGGCGGGAGGGAGAAGTAGTGCTCGCGCCCGCCCACCCGGCTCACGTACTTCGTGATGATGAAGTCCACCGTGATGAACTGGGCGGCCATGGTGGTCATGATCATGTAGAAGCCCTTGATCCGGGCCGAGGGGAGCCCGAAGAGGGCCGACCAGAGCCCGGCCAGGAGGCAGCCCACCGCCATGGCCACGGGGTACGGCAGGCCCCAGAACAGGACCCCCATGGCCGTAGCGTACGCGCCCACCGCGATGAAGGCGGCGTGCCCGAGGGTGATCTGGCCGCAGTAGCCGATGAGGAGCTGGACCCCGAGGGCGGAGAGGATCGTGTAGAGGGTGATGTTGGCCACGGAGACGACGTAGAGGCTCGCGTAGAGCGGCAGGGTGGCGACGAGGGCCACCAGGAGGGCCATCTTGGCGCGGACGAAATTCGTCTGCCACCAGGCGTGGCTCGCCGCGTACGTCTCGTGGTAGATCCCCGCCGGCAGATACACCTAAGCAATCTCCACGGGTCGCTGACGATAGACGTTGACGCCGCACCTTTGCACGTCCACTCCGAGCGCCGGCTCCGCCGGCGCAACCCTCCCCCGGGGGGAGGCATCGGAAGGGGGGCGGAGCCCCCCTCCGAGTTATACTCGCTCGATCCTGACCCAGCCCCAGAGCCCATACGGGCGGAAGAGCAGGATGATCACCATGAACACGAAGGGGGCGATCTCCTTCACCCCGCCCCCGGTCAACTTGCCGACGTAGGCGTCGGAGAGGTTCTGGAGGATCCCGATGGCGAGCCCGCCGACGATGGCGCCGGGGACCGAGTTGAGCCCCCCCAGCACCACGGCCGGCAGGACCAGGAGCCCGAGGTATCCCACCGAGATGTTGAGCCCGTTGATGTTCCCGAGCAGCGTCCCGCCGACCCCCGCGGCCATGAAGGCGATGGCCCAGGCCAGGGCGTAGACCCACTTGGCCGAGACCCCCAGCGACAGCGCCGCCATCTCGTCGTCGGCCGTGGCCTGCATGGAGAGCCCCCACCGGCTCCGCTGGAAGAACCAGACGAAGATCACCAGCATGGCGATGGCGGCCACGAAGCTCCAGAGGTAGATCTCCGCGAAGACCATCCCGAAGAAGCGGACGGGCTCCCGCGGGAAGACCGGCGGGGTGAAGACCACCGTGTCCGTCCCCCAGACGAACCCCACCAGCGCCCGGAAGAAGAAGGAGAGCCCCGCCGTGATCATGATGACGGCCAGGATCGGCTCCCCGATCATCCGCCTGAGGACGAGCCGCTCGGTCACCAGCCCGAGGATGAACCCGGTGATCAGCATGGCGATGAGCGCTACGGGGAACGGGAACCCCCAGTGGTAGTAGGTCAGGCTGAGGTACGCCCCGACCAGGGTCAGTTCGCCCATGGCCAGGTTCAGCACCCCGGAGCACTTGTAGATGAGCGTCCAGCCGAGCGCCACCAGGGCGTAGATCGACCCGACCATGATCCCCGACAGCACCAGCTCGACCAAGATGGCCATCAGGCGGCCTCGACGACCCTGAGGGTATGCTTGGTTCGCGAGGTCCGACCGTCCTCGTAGGTGACGGTGGTCTCCAGGTGGATCTCCCGGGCGCCCGAGTAGAGGCCCTGCACGATGTCCTGGTAGCGCTCCTCGAGGAAGGCCCGCCGGAGCTTCCGGGTGCGGGTCAGCTCCTCGTCGTCGGCGTCGAACTCCTTGTGGAGGTTTGCGAAGCGCTGGATCCGCGCCGCGGGGGGCAGCCCCTTGTTGACGTGCATCACGGCGTCGCGCACCAGGGCCTGCACCTCGGGCTTCTGCGACAGCTCGGCGTAGCTCGTGTAGGGGATGTGGTTGTCCTCCGCCCACTTCCCGACCACGCCCGCGTCGATGCAGATCACGGCGGTGACCGCCTCGCGCCTGTCCCCCAGGATCCAGGCGTCCTTGATGTAGGGGCTGAACTTGAGCCGGGTCTCCAGGTACTGCGGGGCGAAGCGGCTCCCGTCGGCGAGGGTCATGACGTCCTTTCGCCGGTCGAAGACGACCAGGTGGCCCTGGTCGTCGATGAAGCCGATGTCGCCGGAGTGGAGCCAGCCGTCCCGGATGGTGCGGGCGGTCTCCTCGGGGGCCTTGTAGTACCCCGTGAAGACGCAGGGGCTCCGGGAGAGGATCTCCCCGTCCGGGGCGATGCGGACCTCGGTCTCGGGGATCGGGAGCCCCACCGTGTCGTACCGGACGTCGCCGTCCCGGTGGAGGACCGAGATGCCGGCGATCTCCGTCTGGCCGTAGATCTGCTTCAGGTTGACGCCGATGGTGTGGAAGAACCGGAGGTGGTCGGGCCCGAGGGCGGCGCCCCCCGTGTAGACATGCCGGGTCCGGGAGAGCCCCAGGTGGTCCCGGAGCTTTCTGAGGACCACCAGGTTGGCGAGCCGGTATCCGAGCCGCAGGAGGAGCGGCACGTCCTGCTTGGCGAAGGTGAGGTCGGCGACGCGCCCCGCGACCTTGAGGGCCCAGTTGTGGGCGGCCCGCTTGAGCCTGGGCGCGTCCAGCACCTTGACCTGGACCGTCCGGACCATCTGCTCGTAGATGCGGGGCGGGGAGAAGAGGACCTGGGGGGCGATCTCGCGGATGTCCCGCTGGACGGTCTCCGGGTCCTCGGGGAAGTTGAGGGTGAAGCCGGCCATCAGCCCGCAGGAGATGGACATCATCTGCTCGCCGATCCAGGCGAAGGGGAGGAACGAGACGAAGTCGTCCGTCTCTCCACACGGGTCCACGGCCAGCATGCTCTGCCCCATCTTCAGCATGTTCCGGTGGGTGAGGAGGGCCCCCTTGGGCTGGGCGGTGGTGCCGGAGGTGTAGAAGAGGAGCGCCACGTCGTCGCCGTGCCCCTGGGCGACCATCCGCTCGAAGGCCTCGAGGTCTCTGGCGTCCAGCTCCCGGCCGAGGCGGCGGACCTCCGCGAGGCTCACCAGGCAGGGGTCGTCGTAGCCGCGCATCCCCTTCGGGTCGTCCCAGACGATCCGCTCGAGCTTGGGGCAGCGGGGCTTGATGGCCAGGGCCTTGTCCGCCTCCTCCTGCCCCTCGCCTACCAGGAAGCGGGCGTCGGAGTGGTCCACGATGTACTGCACCTCGTCCAGGAGGCAATCCTGGTAGAGCCACACGGCGACCCCGCCCACGGCCAGGACCGCCATCTCCGCCCAGAGCCCCTCGGGGCGGTTGTGGCCGATGAGGGCCACCTTGTCGCCGCGCCCGAGCCCGAGGGCGCTGAAGCCCAGGGCGAGGACGCGAACCTCCTCGAGGTACTGCCGCCAGGTGATGGGCCGCCAGACCCCGAACTCCTTCTCCCGCATGGCGACCTTCCGGTCGCCGTAGTGGCGCGCGGTCAGAAGGAGGAGCTTCGGGAGCGTGAGCTCCGGGGTGATCTCCACCCGGCTCCTACCGTCTCGAGGTGTAGACATCCTCCTCCTCCCCCAGGTACGCCTGGTGGACCTGCGGATCGGCCTGGACCTCGGCCGGCGTCCCCTCGGCGATCTTCTCCCCGAAGTTCAGGACCGCCACCCGGTGGGAGATGTCCATGACGACCCCCATGTCGTGCTCCACCAGGAGGCAGGTCACCCGCCAGCGCTCCTCCTCGTTGACGTCGATGATGAAGCGGGCCATGTCCTCGACCGCCTCCAGGTTGAGCCCCGCCATGGGCTCGTCCAGGAGCAGGAGCCTGGGGTTGAGGGCCAGGGCCCGCGCCAGCTCCACCCGCTTCTGGAGGCCGTAGGGGAGC
>JACPHL010000099.1:6146-11041 GCA_016188625.1 Candidatus Rokuibacteriota bacterium
GCGGAGGTGGGTCATCTCGAGGAAGTCGATGATCTCGCGCTCGATGAACTCCCGGTGCGCCAGCTCCTCCCGGGCGGTCTTGCCGAGATAGACGGTCCCGGCCAGGAGCCCGGTCCGCATGTGGAGGTGGCGGCCCAGGCGGATGTTGTCCAGCACCGTCATGCCGCTGAACAGCTCGATCTTCTGGAAGGTCCGCGAGATCCCCAGGGCCGCCCGCCGGGACGGCCTGAGGCCGGCGAGGTCCCGCCCCTCGAAGAGGATCCGCCCCTGCTGGGGGTGGTAGAGGCCGTTGATGCAGTTGAGACAGACGGTCTTCCCGGCCCCGTTGGGACCGATGACGGAGAAGATCTCGCCCCGCTGGATCTGGAGGTCCACGCCCCGGAGCGCCTTGACGCCCCCGAAGGCCATGTGGACGTCCTCGACCTGGAGGATGGGCTCCGCCATCACGCCTTCCCCCTCCGGCCGATGATGGTCCCCGCCGGGTCGATCTCCTCCCGGAGGATGGCGAGCTCCCGCGCGGTCGGGGGCTCGAGCTCCTCCACCCGCTCGGCCACCAGCGGCTTGCACTCCATCTCGGCCAGGACCTGCTCCGGGGAGAGCCCGCGGAGGACCCCGAGGAGGGTGATCTTCTTGGACTCCTCGTCGAACCCGAAGAGGGCCTTGGAGGTGACGATCCGCCACGGCCCGGTCCCCGCCGGGAGCCCCGCCCGCTCCCGCGCCCCCGGGGTCCCGTCCAGGTAGCCCGGGGAGGAGACGAAGTCCACCCGCGGGACGAAGCGGCGCCGCTCGTGGAGCATGATGACGATGGTCCGCCAGCAGTAGGAGGCGACCTCGGTGGCCCCTCCGGCCCCCGGGAAGCGCTTGGCCGGCCGCCGGTAGTCCTCCCCCAGCATGGTGGAGTTGATGTTGCCGTAGAGATCGATCTGGGTCGCCCCGAGGACCCCGTAGTCGATGAGGCCGAGCTGGGCCTGGGCGAAGATGGTGTTCATGTTGGTCCAGGCCAGGGAACGGTAGCAGTTGGCGGGGCCCCCCATGGTGTTGCGCACGAACGGGGTCAGGGGGATGGGGCCGATGGCCCCGAACTCGAAGACCTGGACCAGGTGGGGGGCGTGGAGCCGCTGGGCGAGGATCGCGGCCACCTGGGGCATCCCGAAGCCGATGAAGGCGGTCCTCTGATCCTCGAGGAGCCGGGCGCAGAGGGCAATCATCACCTCCGTCTCGGTGGGGTCCGGGGCGGACCCCCGCGGCCCCGGGCCGGGACTCGCCTGGCTCACCGATACCCCTCCTTGATGACCGCCCGCCGCCGGAGCTCGGCCAGCCGCGCCAGCCCCACGCGCCGCTCCAGCATCTCCTCGTGGAACTCCACGCTGAAGATGTAGCGCTCCAGGTACTCCTGGATGCCGCCCCGGCGCTCGGAGGCGAAGAACTCCGCGAAGTGCTCGTGATCCATCTCGTAGGCCCCGGGGAGCCCGCCGGGGTAGGCGCCGAAGGGCGCGTAGACCACCGCGTCCACCAGGTAGTAGGGGATCGTGGTCCGGCCGGGGTCCTTCCGGATGTCCTCGGGATCGATGATCTCGTCGGCGGAGATGATGACCTTCCGCGAGGCCATGGCCGTCTCGAGGGGCGACACCCCCGGGCCGAAGCAGCGGGCGTTGCCGTAGATATCCGCCTGGTGGACGTGGATCAACCCCACGTCGGGGTTGACCGCCGGGACCAGGGCGATCGGCTTGCCGGTGAAGAGGTCCTCCACCACCCGGGCCCCCGAGTAGCGGAGGGTGTCGGTCCCGAGCAGGGCCCGCGTGGGGAGGAAGGGGAGCCCCATGGCCCCGGCCAGATGGCGGAGGGTCAGGGTCCCGTTCGTCCACTCGGTGACCTGGACCCGCCCCTCCTCGACGGCGCGGTTCAGGGTGTCGCCGAGCCCCAGGAAGCCCACGTCGATCCGGGAGCAGCAGCCGGCCGCCACCAGGAGGGTGGACTCCATGAGCGTGAACTTGGCGCAGTACCAGAGGTCCTTCCGGCGCTGGCGGATGATCTCCCGGATCAGGATCTGAGGGCCCCGGGTGTAGGAGGAGAAGTCGAAGGAGATGTAGTCGCCGTCGGCGACCAGCCGGGCGACCGCCTCCCGGGCCGTGGCGGTCTTGTCCACGAACTCCCGGCGCTTCCGGTCGCGCATCCACGCCCGGAGGTCGTCGGGGTCGGTCAGGCGGAACTCGCCCTCCCCCTCGGCGAGGAGCCGCAGGACCGACTGCTCGGGGTTCGTCATCTCCCTCCCTCCGACCGGGCGGTGGGACGGCTCGGGTGGTGGGTCGCCAACGCGCGTGACTGGCCGTACGGTAACAGAATCGGCCGATCCTGTAAAGATCAAATCGGCTTATCCTGACGGGAAGATCGGCCTACCCCCGCGGGGGCCGATGGGGGCGGGGGTAAAAGCGCGCCTGGCGCCGGGCCTCCCAGGCCCGGTTGGCCTCCCCCAGCTCCTCCGAGGCCAGGCACTCCCGCTGGGCCGCCACCAGCTCTTCGATCATGGCCCGGGGGTCGGTGTGAAAGGAGTGGTGGAGGAGCCGCTTGGTGTGGCGGGTGGCGGTGGGGGAGCCCTCGAGGCACTTGGCGAGGACTTCCCCGAGCCGGTCGTCGAACGCCGCGGCCGGCGCGACCCAGTTGACCAGGCCGATCGCCCGGGCCTCCTCCGCCGGGATCTCGTCGTTCAGGAGGGCCAGCTCCTTGGCGCGCCCGATCCCCACCACCCGGGCCAGCCGGAGCACCGCGCCGTCGGGGACGAGGCCGTGGCGCGTCGCCCCCAGCCCGAGGACGGCGTCCTCGGCCGCCAGCCGGAGGTCGCAGGCCAGCGCCAGCTGCAGCCCCCCGCCCAGGCAGTGGCCGCGGATCGCCGCGACCGCCACCTTGTCCATGTCCTCGAGGCGGTTGAGGGCGCGGATCCAGTGGCGGAAGAACGGCTCGCCGATGCGCCCCGCCGACAGCTCGTTCCGGTCCATCCCCGAGCAGAACGCCCGGCCGGCCCCGGCGATGACCACCACCCAGACCTCCGGATCCCGGGCCGCCCGCTCGGCGGCGTCGGCCAGCTCGCGGGCCAGCGGGGTGTGGAGGGCGTTCAGGACCTCGGGGCGATTCAGGGTGATCCGGCCGACCCCGGCCTCGACCTCGAAGCGCACGTGCTCGGCCACGGCTTCCGTCCGCTTAGGTGAGCTGGAGGATCTGCCGGGCGATGATGAGGCGCTGGATCTCGGACGTCCCCTCGCCGATCTCGCAGAGCTTCACGTCGCGGAAGTGGCGCTCCACGGGGAACTCGCGCGTGTAGCCGTACCCGCCGTGGATCTGGATCGCCTTGGTGGTCACCTTCATCCCCACCTCCGAGGCGAAGAGCTTGGCCATGGACGACTCCAGCCTGATCCCCCGGCCCTGGTCCTTGAGATAGGCGGCCCGGAGGGTCAGGAGCCGGGCGGCCTCGATCTCCGTCGCCAGCTCGGCCAGCATCCCCTGGATCCCCTGGAAGTGCCCGATGGGCTGGCCGAAGGCGTGGCGCTCCCTGGCGTACGTGACGGAGGCGTCCAGGGCCCCCTGGGCCAGCCCCACCGCCATGGCCGCGATGGAGATCCGCCCGCCGTCGAGGACCTTCAGGGTATCGACGAACCCGCCGTGGAGCTGGCCCAGGAGCTGCTCCCGGGAGACCCGGACGTTGTCCAGGATCAGCTCGGCGGTGTCCGAGGCGTGGAGACCGAGCTTCTGGTAGGTGCCGCCCGGCCGGAAGCCCGGCGCCCCCCGCTCGAGGACGAAGGCCGAGATCCCCTTCGCGGCCCGGGCGGGGTCGGTCACCGCCATGACCACCGCGATCTCGGCCACGCTCCCGTTGGTGATGAAGGCCTTGGTGCCGTTGAGGATGAACCCCGCGTCGTCCTCGACCGCCGTGGTCTTCATGGCCGAGGCGTCGGACCCCGAGCCGGGCTCGGTGATGCCCCAGGCCCCGAGGGCCTCCCCCCGGGCGAGCCGGGGAAGGTACTTCTGCCGCTGGGCCTCCGTCCCCGCGAGGTAGATGTGACCGGAGCAGAGGGAGTTGTGGGCGGCCACGGTCAGGGCGATGGAGCCGTCGGCGCGGGCGATCTCCTCGACCAGGAGGACGTAGGAGACGGAGTCCAGGCCGGCGCCGCCGTACTCGGGGGGGAAGATGGCCCCCAGGAAGCCCAGCTCCCCGAGCTTCCGCACGATCTCCCAGGGGAACTCCCCCGCCTCGTTGAAGCGGGCCGCGACGGGCGCGATCTCCCCCTCGGCGAACTCCCGCGCCGTCTGCCGGACGAGCCGCTGCTCCTCGGTGAGCGCGAAGTCCATCCTAGCGCGCCCGCCGCTCCAGGGCCTGGACGACCAGGAGGATCCCGTAGGCCGCCAGGAGCCAGGGGCCGATGCTCGAGTCGCCGGCCATCACCGCGCCCACCAGCTCGCCGGGGCGGCGGATGACCGCGGCGCTCGCCTGGCCGAGCCGGAAGAACTCCTCGATGGCCAGGATGAAGCAGCCCGCCGCGAGCGTGAGCCTGAGGATCACCGCCCCGCCTCGCGCTCGCCCCGGACGGAACCCCGCACGAACCGGACGATCTCCTGCGTGGAGGTCCCGGGGGTGAAGATCGCCCTGACCCCGATGGACTTCAGAGACTGGACGTCCTCGGGCGGGATGATCCCGCCGCCGAAGACCGCGACGTCCTCGACCCCGCGCTCCTTGAGGAGCTCCATCACCCGCCCGAAGAGGTAGTTGTGGGCGCCGGAGAGGATCGAGAGCCCGATGGCGTCCACGTCCTCCTGGATCGCCGTGGCCACGATCTGCTCGGGGGTCTGGTGGAGGCCCGTGTAGATGACCTCCATCCCGGCATCCCGGAGCGCCCGGGCCCCGA
>JACPHL010000104.1 GCA_016188625.1 Candidatus Rokuibacteriota bacterium
GGGATCGTGGTCTCGACCCCTTCGACCCGGAACATCCCGAGGGCACGCCGCGCCAGCCCGATCGCCGCGGCCCGATCGACAGCGTGCACGATCAGCTTGGCCAGGAGGGAGTCGTAGAAGGGGGGCACGGTCGCCCCGGGGACGATGTGGGTGTCCACGCGAATCCCTTCCCCCGCGGGTGCGGCCCACTCCCGGACCACGCCGGGGGACGGCCGGAACCCTTCGTCAGGCGCCTCGGCGTTGATCCGGCACTCGAGCGCGTGGCCGCGAAGGCGGATCTCGGTCTGCGAGAGGCCGAGGGGTTCCCCGGCGGCGATACGGAGCTGCGCCGCGACGAGGTCTACCCCGGTCAGCATCTCGGTCACCGGGTGCTCCACCTGGATCCGGGTGTTCATCTCGATGAAGTAGAAGCGCCCGGTCTCGGGCTCGAGGACGAACTCGATGGTCCCGGCGCTCTCGTAGCCGATCTCCCGGGTCAGGGCGAGCGCGGTCTCTCCCATCTGCGTGCGGAGGGTCGGGGTCACCGCCGGCGACGGGGCCTCCTCCAGCACCTTCTGGTGGCGCCGCTGCGCGGAGCAGTCGCGCTCGCCCAGGTGCACGCAGTCCCCCGCATGGTCCGCGAGGATCTGGACCTCCACGTGACGCACCCCCTCCAGAAAGCGCTCGGCGTAGAGGGTGGCGTCGCCGAACGCGGCCTGCGCCTCGGCCGACGCGGCCAGGAACCCCTCGGCCAGCTGGGAGCGCGACCGGATCAGGCGCATGCCCCGGCCGCCCCCGCCCGCGGCGGCTTTGAGGAGGAGGGGGTAGCCGATCCGGGCTGCCACGCGCTCCACCTGGGCTGGCGAGGCCAGGGGGCCGTCGGAGCCCGGAACGACCAGCACCCCGACCTTCGCCGCGATCTCCCGGGCTCGGAGCTTGTCCCCCATCAGGCGGATGGCGTGAGCCGGGGGGCCCACGAACCGAAGGCCGTGCTCCGCGCAGGCCTCAGCGAAGGCCGGATTCTCCGCGAGGAAACCGTAGCCGGGATGCACGGCATCGCAGCCGGTGCCGAGGGCCGCGGTGAGGATGGCCGGGATGTTCAGGTAGCTCTCGGCGGCCCGCGCCGGCCCGATGCAGACGGCGCGATCGGCGAGCTCGGTGTGCAGCGCCCCCCGGTCGGGCTCCGAGTACACGGCGACGCTCTCCAGTCCGAGGGCCCGGCACGCCCGGATCACCCGAACGGCGATCTCGCCCCGGTTGGCGACGAGTACGCGTTTCACGGGAGCGGCTCGATCACCATCAGGCTCTGGCCGAACTCGACCAGCGCCCCGTTCTCGGCGCAGATCTCGGCGACCCGGCCGCGGCACCCCGCCTTGATCGAGTGCATGAGCTTCATGACCTCGATGATGCAGACCGTGTCGTCCTCGCCGACCGAACTCCCCACCTCCACGAAGGGGGGTGCCCCGGGCGCGGAGGCCCGGTAGAACGTGCCGACCATGGGCGCCTTCACCTCGTGACCGCGCTGCCGGAGAGGCCTGGCCGCCGCCGACGCGGGGACCGCCGGCTCCTTCGCGGCCTGGACCACCACGGGCTCCGGCCCGCCCTCGGGCCAGACCGAGACCTCCGTCCCGCTCACCTCCACCTCCGGGGGCGCGGCGCGTCGCGCCTCGGGGGCGGGGCTGGCCGCCGAGGAGGCGCCCGCGCCCTTTCTCCGCACGGTGAGCCTGAACTCGCCGATCTCCAGATGCAGCTCCTCGAGCGAGGAGCCGTCGATGATCCTCAGGATCTCCCGAACGTCCTCGTAGCTGAAGTCCATAACCCTTGCCGGATCACCCCCGGGTTTTCTCGGGCGCCCCGAGCGCCGCCTCCGCTCGCCGGCGCGCCCTGAGCCACTGCCCGAGCACCGCCAGGCCCCCGAGCGCCACGCCGGCCCCCATCAGCTCGCCCCGGTTCACCGCGGCCCACGCCAGGAAGCAGAGCCCGCCGAACGCCACGAGGCTGCGTTCAGGCCGCCGGAGCGGGCCTCCCAGCCATCCCCACCAGGCGGCCGAGAGGCCCACCAGACCCACCACGGTCGAGCCGAACGCCATCAGGAGCGGCAGGGAGACCGTCGGGAACTCCAGGAGAACAGGGTTGAAGATGAAGACAAAGGGGACGAAGAGCCCCACGAAGGCCAGCTTCAACGCCCTTCGGGCCGTTTCCATGAAGGAGGCGCCGGCCAGCTGGGCGGCCGTCATAGCGGTGATGGCGACGGGCGGAACGATGGTGGCGAAGACCGCATAGTAGAAGACGAACATGTGCGCCGCCAGACGGGAGAACCCCACCTCCTCGAGGAACGGCGCGAGCGCCAGCGCCATGATCACGTAGGTGGCCGCCTCGGGTATGGCAGCTCCCGTCACGAGCGTGGCCAGCATGACCAGCGGCAGCGCCAGCGCCGGCATGGCGCCGAACGGGCTCAGGATGAGGGCGTTCGCAAAGCTCGTCCCGAGCCCCGTCGTGATGACGGCCTGGGCCACCGGGCCGATCAGCGCCAGCAGGAGACCGAGCTTGGCGGCTGTCTTGGCCCCATCCAGCACACCGTCGAGGACGGCCCGGAACCGGGGCCGGTATGGTCCCTGAACGATGAAGGGCACCACGGCCGCCGTGAGGAGCGCCCAGAACCCCGCCAGCTTCGGCGTGTACATGGAGAGGAGCAGGAAGGTCAGGACCCCCAGGCTGATGACGAAGGTCGGAAGGACCCTGAGGACCAACCCCCAGTCGATCGGGGCGACAAGGCGCTCGGCCCCCGTCGCCCGCGCATGAAAATACACCCCCAGCCCGACCCCGGCGTAGTAGAGGAGGGCAGGGATCGTGGCCGCGAACGCGACCGTGATATACGGGACGTTCAGGTAGAAGGCCATCACGAACGCGCCCAGCCCCATCACGGGCGGCATGATGAGGCTCCCGGCCGAGGCGGACGTCTCGACCGCCGCGGCCATCTCCGGTTCGAAGCCCTGACGCTTCATCTGCGGGATCGTGATCCGCCCGGTGATCACGACGTTGGCCACCGCCTGGCCCACCATGGTGCCGACCAGGGCGCTCCCCACGACGGCCGGGTAGGCGGCGCCACCGCTGACCCGCCGCCCCACGGCCTTCCCGAGCTCCAGGAGCGCTCCGATGGTGCCGGTCTGGGCCAGCACGGCACTGAACAGGAGGACGTAGAACACCACGTCGGCCGTCAGGGGGATGAGCCAGTAGATCCCGTAAACCGGATGGAGCGTCGTGTAGCTCACGACGAAGCCCGTTGCGTAGGGGATATGGCCCAGGAAGCCGGAGACGAGGTCGCCGAAGAAAAAGTAGAGGAGGCTCGCGCACACGACGGTCGTCAGGACCCATCCCCAGGTGAAGAGGCCGGCCATGATCATGCCCCCCAGGGCCGTGAGCCCGACCGCGACATCCCATGAGTTCAGGAGCCCTGCCGAGACCTCGAGGCGCTCGATGTTCAGCCAGAGGTAGATGGGCCCGAGCAGGCCGGCCGCCAGGGAGACGCACAGCATCGCGGTCTTCGCGTGGTAGAGGCCGACGGATCGCGATGGGCCCTGGGTGAGCCACTCCTCCAAGGCCATGAGGAGCGCGATGGAGAAGACGGCCCCGAAGAAGAGCGAGTAGTGCTGCGAGACCCCCTGGAGGGGGTACCAGACGTCGACGAGCTGGTAGAGGACGAGGAGGCCGGCCTCCACCGCGACGACCCACGAGAGGACACGGGCCACCTTCGCCCGCGTGATCATGATGTGACGGGGCACCTCCTGCCACATAAAAACTCCTCCGTCCCGCGCCGGAGGAGTTTCTACGCGACGCCGGTCCCGCGCGGCTACTTCTTGGCCCCCGAGAGCACCTTCTCCGGCGGCCAGAGACCCGCCTCCTGGAACGCCCGCAGCGCGCCCGGATGGATCTTGTTCGGAAGCTCCAGGAAGGGTCGCACCATGGTCTCTTTGTTCCAGGTCTTGCCGATCGCGACGAACTGACCGGCCTTGGGCCCGACCTGGATGAACGCCTTGGTGACCTCGTACGCCAGGTCCTCCGGAAAATCGGGGTGCACGGCCCGCACGCCGACGTCCGCGAACCACTGAAGCCGCTCCGGCTGCTTGGGGAAGGTATTGGGCGAGAACTCCAGCGGGATGAAGGGCGATCCCGTCTCCCGGTTCACCCTTTCCGCGGTTTCACGCGGGAGATCCAGGTAGCGGAACGCCCTGCCGGAGGCGGCCAGCCGCGTCAGCACCGCGCCGGGCACGACCTCCCGCATGAGCGCGTCCACGTTCATCTGCACCAGCGCCGCCACGACCCGCCCGTCCAGCAGCGCGTCCATCCCCTTCACCGGGCCGAGGAACTGGATCGGCGTGTTCTCCTCAGTGATCCCGTAGCCGTGCTTCAGGAGCGTGTAGACGAAGCCGCCCCAGTGGGTCTGCGTCTTGAGCCCGATGGCGATGGGCTTGCCCTTGAGGTCGGCCACGCTCTTGATGTTCGGATCGGTCGTCGCGAACCACGAGTTCGCGTGCAGGGTCTCTCCGTAGAGCCACTTCCAATCGACGGTGATCGGCTCCTCGAAGAACGGCTTCGTCCCCTTCGCCGCGAGCCACTCGGCCCCGGTGCTGCTACCGAACGTGGCGGTCTTCTGAAGCGTGCGGTCCTTGGCCATGACCTTGAGGTTGTACACGTAGCCGGGGGTCTCCTGCTGGAAGGGACGGAGCCAGGGATGCTGGTCAGCGACGAGCCGGTCAAAGATGAAGTATCCCTCCCAGCCCCCGCCCAGGGGGTACTGGAGGAAGGGAACCCTCACCTCCTTCTGGGGCTGAGCGGAGGGGGTCGGCGCCTGGGCCGCTGCTCGGGGGCCCAATGTCACCCCGAGCAGGACGGCGAGGGCCAACGCGGCACAGAGCCAGTAGGGTCGCACTCTCGTCCGCATGACGTTCCTCCTTCGGTTGAGGTTGCCCAGGACCGATGACGCCTTCAAGGCCCGAGCCCGCCCCGGTCCGCCAGGTGGGCGCTGAGCTCGGCGGTGCAGGCCCGGAGGTCCGGGAGATAGCTCCGGGCTTTCTCCAATGAAAAACGGGCAGAAGGTGCCGAGACCGCGAGCCCGGCCACGACCTTGCCGTGGCGGTCCTTCACGGGAACGGCGAGACAGCAGACCCCCGCGAGAAATTCCTCGTTGTCCTCCGAGTAGCCCCGCCGGCGGATCTCCTGGAGCCTCTGGACGAGACGCGCGCGATCGACGATGGTGTTGGGCGTGTAGGGCTTGAGCTGGATGGACTTCAGGAACCGCTCGCGGTGGCGGCGCGGCGCAAAGGCCAGCAGGAGCTTGCCGTTGGCCGTACAGTGGACCGGCACCCGGCTTCCGGGCTCGAAGTTGATGCTGAGCGGCCACGCGGCCTCGACCCGCTCGATGTACGTGACCTCCCGGCCCACAAGCACCGCGAGGTTGATCGTCTCCCCGAGCTTTTCAGAAAGCCTCTGGAGGATGAAGTGCCGCTCACGATGGACCGGGCCATTCCGGATGGCCTGGAAGCAAAGATCGTGAAACGCCTTCCCCATGCTGTAGCGCCGCGTGAGCGGATCCTTGTAGACAACGCCCTCCTGCTCCAGGAGGGCCGCGATCCGGTACACGGTGGGCTTGGGGAGCCGGACCGCGGCGCTCAGCTCGGCGAGGGAGAGCGGGGCCTCCTCCCGAGCGACGCGGGCGAGGACCTTCAGGGCCCTGGTGATCGGCGAGGTTCCGAGCGCCATTCCGTTCAATGGAACGAACCGTTCTGCCATATGATCGAATAGCCCGACGGGATTGTCAAGCCCGGTGCCGCCCCATCCGCACAGCCTGCGGGCCGAGGTCTCCCCTCCGACCTTCGCCGGCCGTCTCAGCCCGTTGCGGCCACCGCCGCCTTCCCCTTGCGCACCGCCTCGTACGCCTCGAGCTCCATCCAGCCCAGGAGGATCCCGCCGTCCACGTCGAGCGCGACTCCGGTGATGTAGCCCGCCCGCTCCGAGAGGAGGAGCAGCACCGCGTTCGCCTGGTCCTCCGGGGTCGCCAGCCGGCCGAGCGGCGTCCGCCGCCGGCTCTGCTCCAGGGGCGCGGGATCCCCGATCCGTTCCATCAGCGCCGTCAGCGTCTCCCCGGGGCAGATCGCATTGACCCGGATGCCGTAGGGGCCCAGCTCGTAAGCGAGATGGCGGGTCAGGCCGATGATCCCCGCCTTCGCCGCCGTGTAGTGGGCGCCGCCGTTGATGCTGATCCGTTTCCCGGCGATCGAGGCCACGTTCACGATATGCCCGGTCCGCCGGGGTTTCATGATCCGGATGGCGGCCCGGGCACAGAGAAACGCCCCCGTCAGGTTCACGTCGATGACACGGCGCCAATCCGCTTCCGTGATGTCCTCGGCGAGGAGACGCTGGCCGATCCCGGCGTTGTTGACGAGTATGTCAAGCCGACCGAACGCCGCCATGGCCCGTTCGAACATCGAGTCCACGGCCGCTCCCTGCGCGACGTCGGCCGCGATGGGCAGCGCCCGGCGTCCGAGCGCCGCGATCTCCCCGCCCACACCCTCGGCCCGGTCGAGGACGAGATCGTTGACCACCACGTCGGCCCCCTCCCGCGCGAGCGCGAGGGCGATCGCGCGGCCGATCCCGTCGCCGGCTCCGGTCACGAGTGCCACCTTCCCTGTGTGTTCCACGCCCTGTCCCTCCTTTCCGGAGTCTCCGGCCCCGCCAAGCCTGACCTCCTGCTGCCTGTCAAAGGCCGATCCCGCGGTCCGGGGCGGTCAGGGGAGGCGGAAGACCCGGGCGGCGTGCTCACCGAGAACCTTGCGCTTCTGGTCCTCGCTGAGATCGGTCCGGCTCGCCAGGATCTTGACGGTGTCCGGCGTCTTGGCGTCCCAGTGGGGGTAGTCCGAGGCGTACATCACCCGCTCGTCCCCCAGCCAGCCGAGGACCATCGCGAGGGTCTCCTCGTCGGGATCGCAGGAGAAGACGAGGTTCGGCGACCTCGCCCAGTCGCTCGGCGCCCGCTTGAGGTTCGGGACCAGCCCGGAGAGCCTCTCGTAGTGCTCGTCCATCCGCTCGAACCAGTAGGGCACCCACCCCACGCCGGACTCCAGCGCCCCGATGGTGAGCCGCGGAAAGCGCTCCAGCACCCCCTCGGTGACCACGCTCATGACCGCGACCATCGCCTCGAAGGGGAAGGCGACCATGTGGCCGTGGAAGAAGTTGTCGAACCGCTCGCGCCCGACGTAGTCCACCTGGCCTCCGGCGTGGGGGTGGATGAAGATGGGGACGCCCAGGCGCTGGGCCTCCTCGTAGATCGGGTGGAAGTGCGGGTCGCCCGGGTAGCGCCGGCCCTCGGAGTTGGTGGGGATCTCCGCCCCCACGAACCCCAGCCCCTCCACGCAGCGTGCCAGTTCCTTCACCGCCTCGGGGATATTCCTCGTGGGAAGCACGGCCACCGCCTTGAGCCGCTGCGGGTCCGCCCGCGTGTACTCGGCCACCCAGCTGTTGTACGCCCGGCAGAGGGCGGCCTCGAAGCCCGGGTCGCGCGAGGGCAGCACGCCGGCCGCCGGCCCCATCGTGACCGTGGCGAACAGGACGGCGATGTCGATCCCCTCGAGATCCATGTCGGCGAGCCGCGCGGCGGGATCGCTCCCCCCCGTGTACGTCTGGGTCCTCGCGCCCCCCTCGGTGCCTCCGGGGTGACCCACCCCGGGACCGGCCGGGGTCGTCCAGAACCAGCCGTCGATCAGGTAGCGGGGCACACCCCGGTTGTCCGCCACGAGCCGGGGTCGCCAGTCGCGGTACGGCGGCTCGAGGAAGCGCTCCCACAGCTCCGGCGGCTCGACCACGTGGCCGTCGGCGTCCACCACCCGGTACCCGTAGCGTCCCATCGTTCCCCCCGAGCCTACAGGCAGCGCGTCGCGCCGCCGTCGGCGTGGACGACCGTGCCCGTGACGAAGCTGGCGCGCTCCGAGGCGAGAAAGACGATGACGTCGGCGATCTCCTCCGGCCGTGCGGCTCGCCCGAGGGGAACCTGCGACAGCCAGCGGCGGCCCGCCTCCTCGACGGAGATGCCGAGAACGCGCGCCTCGGTCTCGAAGACATCGCGGAGGCGCCGCGTCTCGACGGGCGCGGGGTTCACCCCCACCACGCGGATCCCGTGGCGGGCCTCCTCCTGGGCGAGTCCCATGGTGAAATTGATCAGGCCGGCGTTGGCGACCCCCGCGGGCAACGCCCGTCCGTCCGGCTGCTTGCCGCGATGCCCGATCACGTTGACGATCACGCCGCCGCCCCGCGCGCGCATGGCCGGCAGGACCTCGCGGCAGCAGCGGATCTGGCCCAGCAGCTTCAACGCCAGGCTCTCGTCCCAGTCGCGCTCGGTCAGCTCGAGGAAGTCGCCGCCCCTCGCCGCCCCGATGGAATTGACCAGGATGTCGATCCCCCCCAGGCGCTCGACCACCGCGCGCACCATCGCCGTCACCTCGTCGGGGCGGGTGCAGTCGCACACGCAGGCCAGGGGACGGCGGCGGGTGCTCGCCTCGATCGCGGCGGCCGCTTCGTCCAGCGCGGCCCGCTCGCGAGCTGCGATCGCGACACGGGCGCCTTCTGCGGCGAAGGCCAGCGCCGTGGCGCGCCCGATGCCGCGGCTCCCTCCCGTGATCAACGCCACCTTGCCCTCGAGCCCGAGATTCATCCGAAGCGCTCCCGCGCCCGCGACGCCAGGGTGACGCCGAGTCCCGGCCCCTCCGGCGGCGCCGCGGTCCCGCCTTGGACCGCCACGGACGGCTCGATCAGGTCCTCGACCAGGCGGAGGTGGCCGACCATCTCGCCCGCGTAGGGGATCGCCCGGAGCGCCGCCGCGAGGTGGAGCTCCGCGGCCACCCCGATCCCCGACTCGTGGCCGCTCCCGACGATCACGGGGAGCCCGGCCGCCTCGGCCACCGCGCAGACCTTTCGGGCGCGGAGGAGCCCGCCGGAGCGCATGACCTTGATCTTCACGAGGTCAGCGGCCCGCCGCTCCACGATCCTGAGCACGTCCGTGGGCGTGGACACCGGCTCGTCGGCCATCACGGGCACATCCAGCGCGGCCGCGACCCTGGCGAGGCCATCCAGATCCCATGCGGCCACGGGCTGCTCGATCAACGCCGGCTCGTAGCGCTCCAGCCGGCGGAGCAGCGGGACGGCCCGGTCGGCGGTGAAGGCCTGGTTGGCGTCCAGGCGCAGCTCGACGGCCGGCCCGATCGCCTCCCTCACCGCCCGGACGGTCTCCTCGTCACGCCCATCCGGGTCACCGATCTTGAGCTTCACGGTCCGGAACCCCTGGGCCACCAACCGGGCGGCGCGCTCGGCAGCGGCCTCGGGGCTCCCCAGGAGCCCGATGGGCCCGCCGGCGAGCGGCACGCGCTCCCGGAACCGCCCCCCGAGCAGACGGTACACCGGCACCCCCAGGAGCGCGCCGATCAGATCGTGGAGGGCCAGGTCGATCCCGGCCTTGGCGAAGAGGTGGCCCGGCAGCACCGTGTCCAGGCGGTCGTGGATGGCCTCGAGGTCGAACACCTCCATCCCGAGGATCGCGGGGGCCAGGTGCTGGCGGGCCGTGGCGACGATGTCCGCCTGGGTCTCCTCGCTCTCCCCCTGGAAGGGCGCGGCCTCACCGATCCCCGCCAGCCCCTCATCCGTCTCGACCCTGACGAGGACGTACTCGGCGCGCTCCTGGACCGCGCGGGCGATCCGGTAGGGCTCCCGGAGCGGCAGGCTCACGGGGACCACCTCCACGGCCTTGATGGCGGCCATGGCCTACCGCGACCCCTCTCGGCCACCACCCTGGGTGACGAGCGACTCGGACGGCATGCCGGAGAAACCGAGCACCGCCTCGCACCACCGCGCCGCGGCCAGGAGCCGCGCCTCGTCAAAGATCCCTGACACCAGCTGAACGGCCAGGGGCAGCCCATCCCGCGTCAACCCGGACGGCAGGGAGATGGCCGGCACACCCGCGAAGGTCCACGGGGCGCAGAACACCGGGTCACCGGTGGAGCTGAACCCCCTGGGGGCGGCGGTCTCCGTCACCGGCATCAGGAGCGCGTCGAACCGGGCCAGCAGGGGCGCCGTCTCCGCCCGGAACTGCCCACGGCCGCGCTGGGCGGCGACGTAGTCCACGCCCCTCACCTCGAGCCCGTCTTCGATGGCGCCCCGGATCTGCGGCGGGTAGCGCACGGCGTGGGCGGCGAACCGGACCGCGTGGAAGGCAGCCGCCTCGACCTGCATCACCCGCATCCCGGCCTCGTGGACTCCCGCGAAGCTGGGGGGGAGCTTCACCTCTTCCAGGCCGGCCCCTGCCCGGGCCAGGCGCTGCGCCACCGCTTCCACGTGGGCGCCGACCTCCGGGCCGGCCCGTTCCAGGAAGAACTGGCGGACGAGCCCGAAGCGGGGCGGTCGCTCCGCGCGCGAGACGGCCTCGAGGTAGTCGGCCACGGGCTCTTGAGCCGAGTGCGGGTCGGCCGGATCATGGCCGGCGAGGACCTGGAGGGCGAGGGCCGCGTCGGCCACGCTCCGGCAGAAGATGCCGGCGTGATCGAGGCTCCACGCCAGGGGCACCACTCCCCGCAGGCTGATCCGGCCGTAGGTCGGCTTGAGACCCACGACCCCGCAATACGCCGCCGGCCGAAGGGTCGATCCGAGGGTCTGGGACCCGAGGGCCAGGGGCACCATGCGGGCGGCGACCGCCGCGGCAGAGCCGCTGGAGGAGCCGCCGGGCGTGTGCCCGAGGTTCCACGGGTTTCGCGTCTCGCAGGGATCCCGGTAGGCGAACGGGGTGGTGGTGGTCTTCCCCACGATGACGGCGCCCGCGCGGCGCAGGCGCGCGACGCTCTCGGCGTCCTCCGTGGGCCGCTCGTGGGCGAAGGGGGGAGCGCCGGCCGTGGTGGTCATCCCGGCCACGTCGTAGAGATCCTTGAGCCCCACCGGCACCCCATGGAGCGGACCCCTGAACCGGCCGGCCTCACTCTCCGTGGCCAGCCGTCTCGCGGTCTCCAGCGCCCCCTCCCGGTCCACGGTGACCCAGGCGTTCACCCCGGGCTCAAGGGCGTCGATCCGTTGCAGGGACGCGTCCACCAGCGAGACGACGGAGATCTGGCGGCCTCGGATCAGGGCCGACGCCTCACTGGCGGTGAGCAGGTGAAGACGGTCCCTCATGGCCCTCGACGGCTTTCGACATGGGCGCCCTCCCCTTGAGCGGGGATGGCCGGGGAGGCCGCCTCGGTGGTGAACTTGGGAGGCCGGACGAGGTTGAAGATGATCGTCCCGACGCCGGCGATCAGGAGCGTTGCCGACACCGGCCTGTAGAAGAAGCCGAAGAGGTCGTAGTGCATGATCTGCATCGACTTCACGAAGGCCGCCTCCCCCAGGTCGCCCAGGATCACGCCGAGCACGATCCCGGCCACGGAGTAGCCGGTGCGCCGGAGCAGGTAGCCGACGATCCCCGCCACGAACATGACCCAAACGTCCAGGATCAGGTTCCGCAGCGCATAGGCGCCGATGGTGGCCAGCAGGAGGATGGCCGGGGCGAAGAGCCGGAAGGGGATCCGGAGGAGCTGGACCGTGGTCTTGGTCTCCAGGTAGCCGAGGAGGAAGATGCAGAGGTTCGCCACGAACATCGCCACAAAGGTCACCCAGACAAGGTCCTTGCTGTTGGCGATGACGAGGGGTCCGGCCTCCATGCCGTGGATCTGGAAGACGCCCATCATCATGGCCGTCAGCGCCCCGCCGGGCAGGCCCAGCGCGAGCAGGGGGATCATGGCGCCCCCCGTAGCCGAGTTGTTGGCCGTCTCGGAGGCCACGACGCCCTCGAGCTCACCCTTGCCGAAACGCTCCGGATGCCTGGACCACCGCACGGCCTCGTTGTAGCTCATGAAGGCGGCCAGCGTCGCCCCGATCCCCGGCAGCACCCCGGCGAAGAACCCCAGCACGAAGGAGCGGAACACGGCGAGCTTCAGGCGCCAGAACTCGAGCAGGGTCGGGAACTCGAGGCCGATCTTGGGGGGCCGGTAGATCCCGGTGATGATGCGCTCGCCCTGGACGAACACCTCCGCCACGGCAAAGAAACCCAGGATCAGCGGGATGAAGTTGATCCCTGACGATGCGCTCGCCCTGGACGAACACCTCGGCCACGGCAAAGAAGCCCAGGATCAGCGGGATGAAGCTGATCCCGGCGAGGAGGTAGTAGCTGCCGAAGGCGAAGCGGTGAAGCCCTCCGGCCGGGTCGGTGCCCACCGTGGCGATCAGCAGCCCCAGCAGGACCGAGAGCCACCCCTTCCACAGGGTGCTGGCGCCCACGGACGCGGCCACCGAGAGCCCGAAGAAGATCAGGGCGAAGATCTCCTGAGGTCCGAAGGTGTGCACGGCCCAGTCGGCGATCGCCGGCGTCGCCACCATCATGACGAGCGCCGAGGCGGCGCCCCCGACCGCGGAGCACGTCACCGCGGCGCCGATGGCCTTCCCCGCCCTCCCCTGCTGGGTCATCGGGTAGCCGTCGAAGGCCGTCGGGGCGTTCTCGGGTGACCCGGGGATGTTGAAGAGAATCGCCGTCACCGCCCCGCCGTAGACGCCGGAGACATAGATCACCGAGTACAGCATGATGGCGTGGGTGGCGCTCATGTACGCCGTGAACGGCAGGAGCACCGCGCCGAGGGTGAGCATGTTGACCCCTGGAACGGCGCCGAAGAGCAGCCCGCCCAGGAGCCCCAGGACGAAGTAGACGATCCCCATGGGGTCGCTGAAGAGCTGCACGAGCCCACCGGCGAAGTTGCCGACCAGGTCCCCCATGCCGGCCCTCTACTGGATCAGCGACAGGAACCAGTTGCTGAAGTCATAGAACCCCGGCCAGACCCCAGCCGGCAGCGGCACGAAGAAGAGCTTCGTGAAGGCCAGCAACACCAGCGCGTAGACCAGGAGCACGGTGCCCACCAGGTGGCGGAGCCGGCGTTCGCCCAGGAGCAACATGTAAGCGGCCAGGAAGAACGGGGTGACCGCGTAGTAGCCCGCCCGGGGGAGCAGAAAGACGTAGAGCACCGGCAGGGCGAAGGTCGCCAGCCGCTTGAGGTGGACCCCGCCAGCGACGGGCGCGGCGGCCTCCGGCCGGCGAGCGGTGAGGGGTCGTCGAAACCACTCAAGCCTCGAGCCCAGCTGGCAGAGGGCCACGACGACCATGAGGACGATCAGCACTCGCGGCCAGCTGGCCGCGCCGAAGCGATAGACGGACAGCGGCTCGTCGAACTGGCGCGTCAACCCGTACGTGATCGCGGCCAGGGCGAGCCAGACCCCGGCCTCGACCAACGCGGCTCTGACCGCGGGCGAGCCCCTCATGGCACAGCAGCGGCTACTTGATCAGCCCGAGCTCCTTGTAGATTTCCCGATAGGTCTTCACGTCGTCGCCGATGAGCTTCCGGGCCCCGGCGGTGTCGCGGTAGCTGTTGATCAGGTGCATGAACTGCTTCTGATTGAACTCCTGAAACTCCGGGGACCTCCAGGCCTCCGCAAAGGCCTTTTCCAGGACCTTCACGCGGTCCTCCGGGGTGCCCTTCCGGACGAAGAAGCCGCGCCAGCGGAGGAGCGGCGGGTAATCGAGCCCGAGGTCCTTGAGGGACGGCACGTCGGAGAAGTCCTTGGGCCGCTCGGGCAGGAGGGTCAGGATCGGCTTCATCTTCTTGGCATCCAGGAACGAGCGGACGTCTCCCGGCTGCTCGAAGAGCACGTCCACGTGCCCGCCGATGAGGGCCCCGTAGCGCTCGGCCGGCTTGTCGAAGCTGACCTGGGTCGTCTTGAAGCCCAGCGCCTTCTCGATCTGGATCATGGCGACGCGCTCCATGGACCCCACGGCGCCGACGTTGGCCACGGTCACCTTCTCGGGGTTGGCCTTGGCGTACTTGACGAAGGCGTCCCAGTTCGGGAAGCGGGCGTCGTCCGGGCGCACATAGAGCTGGTTGAACGTGATCTGAGCGATGGCCACCGGAATCCAGTCCTCCCCGGGGTTCTCCTTGACCTTCCCCGAGGCGTACAGCGTGGCCGAGTCGTCGATGTGCTGGATGACGGTGTAGCCGTCCGCCGGCGCCGTCATGAAGTCGGGGATCGCCGCCAGCCCGCCGCCGGGCTTGTTGACCGCCTGGACGGGGACCTTGAGGACCTTCTGCAACGGCTCCTGGATGCCGCGGGTCAGCTGGTCGGAGCCACCACCCGGGCCATACGGGATGATGATCGTGATCGGCCGGGACGGAAACGTCTCCTGGGCGACAGACGGCAGGACGGAGAGTCCCAGCAACACCGTGACGACGAGAACAACCGCCACCCCTCTCGAGCCTCTCATGGCAATGCCTCCTTCAGCATGTGTGAACGAACATGCCCACCCCGCGCGGCCTCCACTTGGCCGGCGAGGGCCAGGCTCGCCGTCGCGAACAGCGTGAAGGCGAATCCGGCGAACCCCAGGCTGATGCCCGCGATAACACGGTCTTCCAATGGGTCAAGAAGACGGCCCGGGGCTGCCGCACCCGAGCACTTCAAGACCGCCATCTACTTCCGCTCCGGAGGACTGGATTCCCATCTTCCCCCCCCCCACCCGCTACCGGAACAACACGCCCGGGAGCCAGAGGGCGATCTGGGGGAAGAGGAGGACCAGGAGGACGCCGACCACCTGGAGA
>JACPHL010000111.1 GCA_016188625.1 Candidatus Rokuibacteriota bacterium
CCGGACCTCGAGGTCGGTGGGAGGCGCCTGCCCCTTGATCCTGGCCCAGACCTCGGCGCCTCGAAAGTCGATCCAGAGATCGAGCCCCCAGCACGACGACGCCCAGGCCGAGGAGCCAGGCGACTTCCCGGAAGCGCTCCCCCGTGAGGTAGGCGGGCCGGCGCCCTTCCCGATGCCGGAAGCGAAAGAGGAAGAGGAGAAGGGCGCCGGCCGTAAGCACGAACCAGGCGAGGGTGATATAGTAGATGAGGGCGATGAGGGCGTCGATCTCCTTGCCGTAGGTCGAGACGTTCTCCGGGAGCCAGCTCAGCATCGCCCCGGCTCCACCGGCTCCGTCCCGCGAGACCCGAGCCGTGGCCCCGGGCGTGGCGCCTGGTCGATCGCGCACCCCCCCTGCGCCAGGTCCGCCATCGTCACCCCGTCCAACTCCCCGAACAGGAGCGCCTCGACGCGTCGCCAGACCGGGTAGACCGGACAGATGCGGTCGCGCGGGCAGACCCCCGGCCCGATGAGGCAGCGGTTGAGATAGAGCGGCCCTTCCACGGCCGCGATGACCCGGCGGAGCGTGATCTCAGCGGGCGCCAGGGCCAGGGTCACGCCGCCTCCCGCGCCCCGCCAGGTCCGCACCAGCCCGGCGCGCCTGAGGGCCTGGACGACCTTGGCGAGGTGGGCCGGCGGGATCGCCTGGCGCTGCTGGATCACCCGACCCGGCACGATCGCCCGGGGCGCCCCGGCCAGCTCCACCATGACCCTGACGGCGTAGTCCCCTTCTCGCGTGAGCTGCATAGACGAACCGGATCGACTTTCTCCTCTATTCATTCGAATGCAACCGAGCGTCATGATCAATGAGTCGAATGCATTATTTTTTTAGTTCTGTTTCCAGCGTCGACCTCGCCGAGGCGACCAATACCCCTCTCCCCCCGGTCGCCCCCCCGGGGGATCGTGCTGCAGCGGCGATGTCAAGGAGGGACCGTCTTTTTCCGCACGTACCTCCACATCGCCCCGGAGCGAAGGTCCTCCAGGATCTCGTCGTATTGGCGAAGGACCTCCTGCCGGAACTCCGGGTCGATCCGGACCGCCCGCTCCGCCCAAGGGTGACAGTACCGGCAGGTCTCGCAATCGCGCTCGTGGCAGTCCACGTGGAAGAAGAACTCGAGGAACCCGTCCAGGGCACGGTTGTCGATCACCACGGGGGGCTCCCGCCGGAGCGGGCTGAGCATCCCCTGGGCCTCGGCCAGCCGGCGAATCGCGAGCAGCCGGAGCGGGTTGACCTGCCAGGGCTTGAGGAACGTCGCAAGGCGCCAGAAGAGGCCCCGCCCGAAGTACCGGGACGGCTCCTGCCCGCCCCGGAAGCCCCAGCCCTGGACGAGATCCAGCAAGTTCCCGTCATACCGGCGCTGACTGTAGGCCCTCACCCGTCGGGCCATGACCTCGGTGGGGGCGTTGCGCTCGGCCAGCTTGAACCGGTCGTAGCCCAGGGCCTCGTAGTGCCCGAGGTCCTCCGGCCGGATCCAGTCGGAGCGGATATAGTTGACCGGGTCGGCCAGCTTCATCCGGGTGCACCAGAGGAAGCAGTAGTCGAGGAGGAACCCGCGGCTCGGATGCCCCGCCTGGGAGGCGTGGGAGAGCGCCACCATGTGGGCCTGGGAGAAGGGGCAGGACTGCAGGCAGTTAGTGTTGACCAGGAGCATCAGGTCGCACCTGACGTGCTCCCGGAAGCCCGCCAGCAGGGAGAAGCGGCGGTTGACGGAGAGCGACTCTAGCGTGATGCAGTCGGCCCCCAGCCCCTCCCACATCTTCGCTTTCTGCACATGGTCCACCCCCGCGAAGACGCCCACCGTGACCTGGAATTGGGGGTAGCAGCGCTTGATCAGGTCGAGGAGGTACGGGAGGGAGACCGTGACGGCGTCCACCCCGATCTCGGCCAGCCAGTCGAGGAGGCGACGGATCTCCCGCTGGCCCCTCTGCGTCCACTCCCGGTTGTCGAGGCAGGCCGCGTTGAGGAGGTAGTTGAAGCGGATCCCGTGCCGGTGGGCGTCCCTGATATGAGCCGCGAGCGCCCGCCTGGGGAGCGGCGAGAGCATGTACGAGGCCCGCCCCCCACCCAGGGGATCAGCCGGGAGTTTCCCGAACAGCTCGTAGACCGGATACCCCTGGAGCGCCTCGATCAGATCGGGCTCGAAGTTCGTCGCGACGCTCAGCCGCATCTTCTTGCGCTACGCGAGCCTGACGGGTGCTGCCCTAGTACGATCCCTTGCCGGCGGGCGGCTTGGACTCATCGAGTTTGACTTCCTTGAGCAGCCCGAGGGCTGCGTTGGCCTTCTTCACCGACTCGGCGTGCTGGCCGGCGTTGTGCAGCCTCTGGGCCTCGGCGACCAGGTCCTGGACTTTCTTCAGCTTGGCGTTGGCCTGCTGGATGAGGACGGGACACTGGAAGGCCAGCGCCGGGCTCGCGAGCAGGCCGATGGCGATGCCGAACACAAAGATCCCGCTCATGAGACGCCTCACCATGCTTCACCTCCTCGTTTTGCAGGGCGTCAGCCCTTCCCCCCTGAATCGGGGGGTCACTGTTTCTGTCAGGCGCCCGCTCGGCCTTTGCCCGCCCCACACCTGGGGGACCGCCATTCCAGGAGACCCCCGGTCTTCTTCAGGTCAGAACCCTGCGCGGGTCCGGTACTCGTCCATGAACTCGGGGGTCACGGTCGTGACTCCTTGCTCCCGGGCGTAGCGCGCGATCGCCGCGCGGGCCATCGGCCGCGCAAGGGGCGGCAGGCGCTGGAGGCGGGCCTCTGCCGCCTCGGTCCAGACCAGCCCTTCGTCTCTCTCCGCTTCAAGCGCCCCCTCCCGCTGAGACAGGATGCGTCTCGCGCCCCAGCTTCTCCCCCACATACGCGATCCACTGCCGGTTGACGTCGAGGTAGTGCTCGACCAGAACTGGCGTGATCGCGATCCGGAGAGGCTCGATCGCCGTCACCGAGCTGGGGAGAAAAAGAAGGAGAAATCCCCAGGAGCCGAAGAAGGGCGCGACAGTCCGGAAGACTGACCACTGCCTGCTCATGGCCTACCTCCCGTTGCTCAACGTCCTTCGGACTTCTTCTGCATGATATACCCCGCGAGGACCTCGTTCATGGTGGTCCGGGCGTGGCCGATCCCCTCCTCGCAGACGGCGAGGTCGATGGTCGTCACGCCCTTGTCGCGTGCCACCTTCTCGATCTCCTCCCGGGTCATCTCCCGCATGAAGCCGGCGGGGACCCGGCCGAGCCGGGCCACGGCCTCGGACGTCCAGGCGAACTCGCCGCCGTCGCGCCCCGCCGCCTCCACCTGCGCGGGCTCGAAGCGGGTGTTGGCGATCAGGGTCTCCCAGCCGGCGCCGAGCTTGTCCCGCCCCACGGTCTCCTCGATGAGGGGGAAGGCCAGCTCCCGGGTGATCACCGGGATCCTGCGCGAGCGGGCGTACTTCTCGACCCGGGCCTTGGCCCGGCGGCGGAGGTAGGCGTCGGTCACCTCCCGGAGCCCCTCCCGGGCGTCCTGGGCCCAGCGGACCGTGACCCCGGGCATGACCTCCTCCTCGGCGATCCCCCCCTCGGCCCGGGCGATCGCCTCCACGACGGCCCGGTCGATCAGGGAGAACTTCTCGGGCCCCGCGCTGCAGACCGGGCACTGGACCACCGGGTTCGGCCCCTTGACCGTATACCCGCAGACCGAGCAGATCGCCGTGACCGGCTGCTCCTCGGCCCGGAGCCGGGCGACCGCCAGGTCCTCGGCC
>JACPHL010000105.1 GCA_016188625.1 Candidatus Rokuibacteriota bacterium
CTCAGCCGGTGCGCCCCGCTCGCTCAACCTCGACGGCCCCCGCGGGAGGCGCCGCCCCTGAGCGGAACGTTAGGCGGAGCGGCGCGGGTCCCCGTCGTGAGCGAGCCGGGTGGGGAAGCCGGCTCACCGGCTCAGAACGAAGGAGGAGGGGCCCCGCCCGGCGAGCCACAGACGGGTGCGCCGCGGAGCGTGTGGAGCGAGGGGCTGACGCCTCCCGCGTTAGGGGGGTGGAATGAGGGGGCGCGCGGCGGTGGGCCTGACCCTGCTCCTGGCGGGCTACACCCTGGTCGCGATCTTCCCGGTCCTGTGGATGGTGATCCTGTCGGTGAAGCCCGAGGCGATCATGTTCAGCCGGCCGCCCGTCTGGACCTTCCCCCCCACCCTCGAGCACTACGCCCACGTCCTGGTGGAGAAGGGGCTCTGGACGGCGATCCTGAACTCGGTCATCGTCTCCTTCGCCTCCACGGCCCTCGTGGTCCTGATCGGGACCCCGGCCGCGTACAGCTTCGCCCGGTTCGAGATCTGGCGGCGGGACGACTGGTTCCTCTTCATCCTCGGCACCCGCATGGCCCCGCCCATCGCGCTGGTGATCCCCTTCTACCTCATCTTCTCGCGGCTCCACCTCCTCAATTCCCACGCCGGCCTGATCCTGGCCTACCTCACCTTCAACCTCTCCTTCTATATCTGGGTCCTCCGGAGCTTCTGCCGGGAGATCCCCTACGAGCTGGAGGAGGCGGCCCTGACCGAGGGGTACAGCCGCTGGCAGGTCTTCCTCCGGGTGGCCCTTCCGCTCCTCCGCCCCGGGATCATCGCCACCGCCGTCCTCTGCCTCATCTTCGCCTGGAACGAGTTCCTCTACGCCTTCATCCTGGGGGGGCGGGACGTCCAGACCCTGCCCGTGGCCATCCCGGGCCTGATCACCCCGGGTGGGGTCAAGTGGGGGCCGTTGGCCGCGCTGGGGCTCATCGCGGTCGTCCCGGTCCTGGCGGTGGTGTTCACCCTGCAACGTCACATCGTCCGCGGCCTCACCATGGGGGCCGTGAAGGGGTAAGGGATGAGCCGGTTCGCCTGGCCAGACGGGAAGCGCTGCGCGGTGGTCCTCTCCTTCGACGTGGACGGCGAGGCGGGGATCCTCGGGAGCGGGGCGGCCCTGGCCTCGCGCCTGTCCCTCATGTCCCAGGCCAGCTTCGGCCCACGGGTGGGGGTGCCCCGGATCCTGGAACTCCTGGCCCGCCACGGGCTCCGGGCCTCGTTCTTCATCCCCGGCTACGTCGCGGAGCTCTACCCGGCCATGGTCGAGGCGGTGGTGGGGGGCGGTCACGAGGTGGGCCACCACGGCTACCTCCACGAGAAGGTCGTGGGGCTCACCCTGGAGCAGGAGGAGGCGATCCTGGTCAAGGGGATCGAGGTCCTCCGCCGGCTCACCGGCCGCGCGCCGGAGGGGTACCGAGCGCCCTGGTGGGAGCTCAACCCCCACTCCCCCGGCCTCCTCCTCCGCCACGGCTTCCGGTACGACTCGAGCCTCATGGGCGACGACATCCCCTACCGCCTCCAGGCCGACGGGGGGTCGCTCGTCGAGATCCCGATCTCCTGGCTCCTGGACGACTGGGAGCAGTACGCCTACGCCGCGGACCCGCCCATGGGGTACGTGATCGAGACGCCGGCCAAGGCGGTGGAGCTCTGGTCGGCCGAGTTCGAGGGGATGTACGAGTACGGGGGGTGCTTCGTCCTCACGATGCACCCCGAGTGGACGGGGCGGGCCTCGCGCCTGCTGGCCCTGGACCGCCTCATCCGCCACATCCAGAAGTTCGACGGGGTGTGGTGGACCACCTGCGCGGAGATCGCCGCGCACTGTCACCATCAACCCCAACCCTGAGGGAGGATGGCTGCCATGCGGTCTCACACGATCCGGTCGCTGATCCTGGCCGTGCTCCTGGCGTGGGCGCCGGGGGCGCTGGCCGCGGAGCCCCTGGTGGTGAGCACCTGGGGCGGGAACTGGAAGGACACCATCGAGCGGGTGATCGCCAAGCCGTTCACGCAGAAGACCGGGATCCCGGTGGAGTTCGAGGTGGGCGGGACGCTGGACCGCCTCACCAAGGCTCGCGTGACCAAGGCGAGCCCGCTGGTGGACGTCACGTTCACCACGACCCACGTCGGCCGTCTCTACATCTCCGACGGCCTCTTCCAGAAGCTCGACATGGCGAAGATCCCGAACGCCAAGGAGATCTTCAAGGAGGCCCTCCGCAGCGACCACCACGTGGGGGTCTGGGCGTACGTCTACACCATCGTCTACCGGACCGATCTGATCAAGGACGAGATCACCAAGTGGGCCGACCTCTGGGATCCCAGGTTCGCCCGGAAGATCGGCCTGCCCGACTTCGACCCCTCCCACATCATCACCGTGAGCGCCGTCCTCGAGGGGGGCAACGAGAAGGACTGGGAGAAGGGCCAGGAGCGGCTCAAGCGGCTCAAGCCCAACGTCGCCGCGTTCTTCTCCACGGACGCCCGGAGCCAGGACCTCATGAAGACCGGCGAGGCCCCCGTCCAGGTCATGCTCTCGGTCAACGCCTTCCACCTTCAGGAGCTGGGCCTCCCGGTGAAGCTCGTGAGCCCGACGGACGTGGGCGGCATCGTGGGGATCGACACGATCGGGATCATGGCCGGGACCAAGAAGGCCGAGGCCGCGCACAAGTTCATCGACTTCGCCCTCTCGCGGGAGGTCCAGGAGCAGCTGGTCCTGAGCTTCAAGGCCGGCCCGGTTCACGCCAAGGCCGCGGTGCCGGAGAAGCTCCGTGGCCAGCCCGGCGTGTTCACCACCGCGCAGGAGTGGAAGGAGAAGGCCTACATCCTCGTTGACGAGGTGCGGGCCAAGAACCTCCCGGCCTGGAAGGAGTGGTTCAACGCCAACGTCGTCGCCAAGTAGCCCTCTCCCCGGATGGCCCGGGATGCCACCGAGATCCTGAAGGAGCCGCCGGCGACCGGCCGAGCGGAGGGCGGGGGCCCGCGCGTCCCCGCCCTCTGCCTCCTACCGGGACTCCTGGCCATGGCGGTCTTCGCCCTCGCGCTGGGGGCCCTGTTCCAGTACAGCCTGCTGGAGTTCATCCCAGGCTCCCTCCGGACCGGCGGGGTCACGACCGGGAACTTCCGGCAGGTGGTGGCCCCCCAGTACCTCCGCGCCATCTGGGACACCATCGCCCTCTCCCTGGCCACGACGGTCCTGACCCTCCTGGCCTCCTACCCGGTCGCCTACGCGCTGGCCCGGGGCCGGTCGCCCGTCCTTCGCTCGCTCCTCCTGGTGCTGACGCTGGCCCCTTTCTTCACGGGCGCCATCGTCCGGACCTACGCCTGGATCCTGGTGCTGGGGAACGCGGGGTTCATCAACAGCCTGCTCCTCAAGGCCGGCCTCCTCGAGACCCCGTACCAGATGATCTTCACCACCCAGGGGGTCCTGGTCGGGCTCGTCCACTTCTCCATGCCGGTCATGATCCTGATCCTCGCCGCGGGGATCAGCCACATCGATCCCACCTACGAGCGGGCCGCGGTGAGCCTCGGGGCGAACCCCGTGCGGACGTTCCTCCGGGTGACGCTTCCGCTCTCCATGCCCGGGGTCATCTCGGGCTTCGTCGTGGTCTTCGCCTGGACCTTCAGCGCCTTTCCCACCCCTGAACTGCTCGGCGGCGGGCGGGTCAAGATGATCGCCAACGTCGTCAAGGACCTGGCCCTGGACAGCTTCAACTGGCCCGGCAGCGCCGCCTTCGCCGTGGTCGCCCTGGCGGTGACCTTCGTCCTGGTCGCCGTGGTCGCCCGCTCGGTGGAGCGGCTCGGGAGGCACGCCTGAGCATGGGCCCCGGTTGGGTCCTCGGCCGCTGGGCCGGCCGGCTCCTGGTGGCCGGCCTGGTCGCCTTCATGACCTTCCCGACCCTGGTGGTCTTCGTCGCCTCCTTCAACGACACGGCCATCCTCTCCTTCCCGCCGCAGGGGTACTCCCTGCGCTGGTACGCGAACGCCCTGACCTACCCGCAGTTCCAGCGGGCGGCGGTCAACAGCCTGCTGGTGACCCTGGCGACCGCCGCCCTGGCCCTCCCCCTGGGCATCGCCTCCGTGCTGGCGCTCGAGCGCGGTCGGTTGCGCGGGCGCGCCTTCTGGGCCGCCGTCCTGCTCTCCCCGCTCATCATCCCCGGGGTCGTGGCCGGGCTCGGGCTCCTGATCCTGGGCGCCGCCATCGGCCTCCTCCAGAGCCGCTGGCCGCTCATCTTCGCCCACGTCGTCCTGGTGCTCCCCTTCGTGATCCGGAGCCTCTGGGTCAGCCTCGCCAACCTCGACCCGAACCTGGAGCGGGCCGCCGCGAGCCTCGGGGCGGGCCCCTGGCGGGTCTTCTGGCGGATCACCCTGCCCCTGCTGCGGCCGGGGCTCTTCGCGGCCCTCCTCTTCGCCGTCATCATCTCCCTGAACGAGTTCGTCGTCTCCCTCTTCATCTCGACCCGCGTGACCGAGATCCTCCCCGTGGCGATGTTCACCTATGTCGTCAACTACACCGATCCGACCATCGCCGCCCTCTCCGCCCTCTTCATCCTGGGGACCTTCGTGATCGTCTATCTGGCCGACCATGTCCTGGACATGAGCGCCGTCTTCCAGATCGCCCACGGCCGGGACCGGGAGCGGGCGTGATGGCCCGTCCGGTGGTGGAGCTAAAGGGGCTGACCAAGGCCTTCGGGTCGCTGGTGGCCGTGGAGGGGATCGACCTCACCGTCTACGAGGGGGAGTTCGTCTCCCTGCTGGGGCCGTCGGGGGGCGGGAAGA
>JACPHL010000003.1 GCA_016188625.1 Candidatus Rokuibacteriota bacterium
ACTTCTCCGAGACCGACCGGCGGAACGCCCTCCTGGGCGATCACCCCGCCTACCCCGAGGCCACCTACGTGGTCGCGGCGGTCAACCAGGGGCGGATGGAGGAGGTGCGGGCGTTCCGGTGGGACGCGCCGGCCGCCACCTTCGTCCCCGTCCCCCTCGAGGTCGCCTGACCACGCGCATCCATGGGCTCCCGTCGCGGGACGCTTGTGCCTTTGTGCACAAAGTTGTTGACTTCCGTCGGGAGGCCTTGCTATCATCCCCCAGGTTTTTCGACCGGTCCGCTATCGACTTCACCCACGGCTTCTCCGAGGAATCTTCCGAATGCAGATCGTCATGCGGGCGGGGCCCGGCGTGTTCGGTGCCCTGGCCCTCGTCCTCGTACTCGCCGCCATCACCTTCTCCCCCGGCGAGGCGGCCGGCCAGGCTCAGCCGATCGCCTTCCCCCACAAGGTCCACGTCCAGGACTACAGGATCGACTGCCAGTACTGCCACTCCGAGGCCCGTCGCTCGGAGTACGCGGGGATCCCCTCGGTGACCCGCTGCATGGGGTGCCACAAGATCACGGCGGCGGACCGGCCGGAGGTCCAGAAGCTCCAGGAGTACTTCAACAACCAGGCGCCCATCCCCTGGGTCCGGGTCCACAAGCTCCCCGAGTTCGTCCACTTCCCCCACAAGCGGCACGTCAGAGCCGGCCTGGCCTGCCAGACCTGTCACGGCCCGGTAGAGACGATGACGGTCGCGGAGCGGGTGGCCCCCCTCACCATGGGGTGGTGCGTGGAGTGCCATACCACGCGCAAGGCGCCGGTGGACTGCATGGTCTGCCACCGGTAGCATGGAGCGGGAGGCGAGGATGAGCGACGGGATGGATCGCCGGGCCTTCTTCAGGATCGTCGGCGCCGGGACCGCGGCGGCCGCGACCGCGGCGGGCTGCACCCAGGCGCCGGAGCGGATCCTGCCGTACGTGGTCCCTCCCGAGAACCTCGTCCCGGGCGTGGCCTCCTGGTACGCCACGGTCTGCCGGGAGTGCCCGGCCGGGTGCGGCCTCCTCATGCGGGTCCGGGAGGGGCGGGTCGTCAAGGTCGAGGGGAACCCCGACCACCCGGTGAACCGCGGACGGCTCTGCGTGCGAGGGCAGGCCTCGCTCCAGGGCCTCTACGATCCGGATCGGATCAGGAGGCCGCTCCGGCGGGACCCCTCGGGCGCCCTCACCGAGATCGGCTGGGACGAGGCCGAGAAGCTCCTCGTGGAGAAGCTCGCCGAGCTCCGCCGGGAGGGCCAGGCCCGCCGGATCGCCCTGGTCAGCCAGCTCGAGACCGGCAGCCTCGCCAGGCTCATGGACCTCTGGGTCGAGGCCCTCGGGGCCCGCCCGCGCATCAGCTACGAGCCGTTCGCCTACGAGGCCCTCCGGGCCGCCAACCGGCTGACCTTCGGGGTGGACGCCATCCCCGCCTACGCCTTCGAGGAGGCCCGCGTCGTGCTCTCCCTCGGGGCCGACTACCTCGAGACCTGGCTCTCGCCGGTCGGCTACGCCGCGGGCTTCGCCCGGATGCACGCGGTGCGGGAGGGGAAGCCCGGCCGGGTCATCCACGTCGAGCCGCGGCTGTCGCTCACCGCCGCCAACGCCGACGAGTGGATCGCCAATATCCCCGGGAGCGAGGCGGCCGTGGCCCTGGGGATCCTCCGGGTGGTCCTCGACGAGCGGCTCCACCCCACGCTCCCCGGCCGGGAGCTCGAGGCCCTCCAGACGGTGGCGAAGGCGGTGAGCGTGGAGTCGGCGGCCAGGGCGAGCGGGGTGACCGCCGCCAAGATCCGCCAGCTCGCCCGCGCCCTGGCCGAGGCCCAACCGAGCCTCGTGGTCGGGGGCGGCGTCGCCGTCACGGCCCGGAACGCCACCGAGACGCAGGTCGCCATCAACCTCCTGAACTACGCCCTCGGCAACCTCGGGCGCACGGTCCGCTTCGGCCCCAACTCGGCCTTCGGCAAGGTCAGCCCCTACGGGGAGCTGCTCGCCCTCACCCGGGCCATGGAGAAAGGTGAGGTCGGGGTCCTCCTCCTGGCCCGCGTGAACCCGGTCTTCACCACGCCGGCCCAGGCGGGGTTCGAGGCCGCGCTGGCGAAGGTCCCCTTCGTGGTCAGCTTCGCGAGCCACCTGGACGAGAGCGCCGCCCGCGCCCACCTGGTGCTCCCGGATCTGACCCCGCTCGAGTCCTGGGGCGATTACGCCCCTCAGGAGGGGATCCACGGCCTCATGCAGCCGGGCATGTTCCCGCCGCCCGGGTTCGAGCCGCGGGCCCTCGGCGACCTCCTCCTCAGCGTGGGGCGGGCCCTGATCCCCGGCTCCGAGACCCTGCCCGGGCCGTTCCGCTGGCCGAGCTTCCAGGCCTACCTCCGGGAGGCCTGGCAGGCGCTGGGCAGAGGGGCGGCGCCCGGGGTCGCGCCGGAGGCGTTCTGGGAGGAGTCGCTCCGGCGGGGCGGGTTCTGGCGCCCGGTCTCTCCGACGCCGGTGCGGCTCCGGGTCGAGGCGCTCCAGCCCGTGGTGATGACGGCGCCGACGCTCTCGGGGCCCCCGGACGGGCTCGCGCTCCTCGTCGTCCCCTCCTCGCGGCACTACGACGGGCGCGGGGCCAACAAGCCCTGGCTCCACGAGGCGCCCGATCCCATGACCCAGATCGTCTGGGATGCCTGGGCGGAGGTCCCCGTCGAGACCGCCCGTCGCCTGGCGATCAGGGAAGGGGATCTCGTCCAGCTCTCCTCCCCCCACGGCGCCCTCGAGCTCCCCGCCCATCTCTCGGAGACCCTCCACCCCGGGGCCGTCGCCGTCCCCACCGGGCTCGGGCACTCCGAGCACGGCCGCTACGCCAAGGGGGTCGGGGCCAGCCCGATGCGGCTCCTCCCCGCCCAGGCGGACCCGACCTCGCAGGGGCTCCCCTGGCTCTCGGTCCGGGTCACCCTGACCAGGCGGCGGGTCCGGCTCCCGCTGGCCACCCTGGCCGGGGTCACCGAGGTGGACCCCAGGCGGGAGATCATCGAGACCGTCGATCTCAAGACCTTCTTCGAGCGCGAGCAGAAGGGGGAGGCGCCCCACAGGGCCCACCCGAGCCTCTACCCCGACGTCCAGTACCCGGAGCACCGCTGGGGGATGGCGATCGACCTCGACACGTGCATCGGGTGCCAGGCCTGCGTGGTCGCCTGCCAGGCCGAGAACAACGTCCCGGTGGTCGGCAGGGCCGAGGCGGCCTACGGGCGGAACCTGCACTGGCTCCGGGTCGAGCGGTGGTGGGACCGGGGGCACGGGCCCCAGCCCCATGCCCCGGAGGCGCGCTTCCTCCCCATGCTCTGCCAGCACTGCGGCCAGGCCCCCTGCGAGCCGGTCTGCCCGGTCTTCGCCGCCTACCACACGGACGAGGGGCTGAACGCCCAGGTCTACAACCGCTGCGTGGGGACCCGCTACTGCGGCAACAACTGCCCCTACATGGTCCGGCGCTTCAACTGGCACGAGTATTCGGGGCCGCCCCCGGCGGAGATCCTGGGCCCGCTCCGGCGGCCGTACCTCGGCGTCCCAGAGTCGTTCCACCTCCAGCTCAACCCCGACGTCACGGTCCGCGGCAAGGGCGTCATGGAGAAGTGCACCTTCTGCGTCCAGCGGATCGCCGCCGGCAAGGATCGCGCCAAGGACGAGGCGCGGCCGGTCCGGGACGGGGAGATCGTCCCCGCCTGCCAGCAGACCTGTCCGACCCAGGCGATCGTGTTCGGCGACCTCAAGGACCCGGAGAGCCGGGTCGCGAAGCTCTCCCACTCGCCCCGGGGCTACCACGTCCTCGGCGAGCTGGGGACGAGGCCGGCGA
>JACPHL010000108.1 GCA_016188625.1 Candidatus Rokuibacteriota bacterium
CCGCGCCCCTGGAGCTTCGGGTCAAGGAGCGCGGGCTCTGCGCCGCCGATAAGGACAAACCCTGCTACCGCGGGAGCGCGGCCGCGCGGGGCTGCCCCATGTTCGAGTTCCCCATGAGCATGGATCGGAACAACTACTGCAACCTCTGCGCCGAGTGCGTGAAGGGCTGCGGGCGGGACAACCTCGTCCTCCGGCTCCGGGCCTTCGGTAAGGACGTCTGGGCCTCGGGACGGCGGCTCCTCGACGAGTCCTGCCTGGCGGTCGTGCTGGTCGGGCTGACGCTCCTGGTGACTGCGGCGATGCTCACCGCCTGGCCCGGCTGGATCTCGTCGCTGGCCCGCTGGCTCCCCGCCTGGGTGCGCGCCGGCCTCAAGCCCGTCACCTACCTGGGCCTCGTGGAGTCCGTCGTGCTCCTCGGCGGGGCCCTCGTCCTGGTCCCCCTGCTCGTCCTGGCCGGAGCGGCGCTGGCCGACCGGCTGGCGGGCGGGAGTGGCCTCGGCCTCCGCCGGACGTTCGTGGTCTTCGGCTACATGTTCATCCCGGTCGGGCTCGCCATGCACCTGGCCCACAACCTGGCCCACCTCCTCCTCGAGGGGGGCGGGATCGTCCCGGCCGTCCAGCGCGCGGTCGCGCTCTACACGCCGTTCTCGCTCGGCCAGCCGGACTGGGAGCTCCTCCCGCTGGCGCCCGAGCCCGTCGTCGGGCTCCTCCAGATCGCGGTCGTGATCGGGTTCTTCGTCCTCTCGCTGGTGGCCGGGCAGCGGCTCTCGCTCCGCATGTACCCCGACCCCCGGACCGCGAGCCGGGCCCTCGTGCCGATGGCGGCGCTCGCCCTCGTCTTCACGGTGGCGGGCATCGTGCTGCTGAACCAGCCCATGGGGATGCGCCACGGGATGTGAGGTGCCATCATGTTGCGCCGCGCGTGGTTCCTCACCGCGCTGGCCGTCCTGCCGCTCAGCGCCCTGACCATCTGGGCGGTGGTCCGCCCGCCGGGGACGGTCGTCTCCCGGGTCGGCGCGGGCCCCCGAGAGCCCGGTGAGATCGCGGTCCGCGCGTACACGTGGGGCTTCAGCCCGAGGGTGATCCGCGTGGACCCCGGGGCCGCCGTGCGTTTTGCCGTGGTCAGCGACGACCTCCGGCACGGGTTCGCCATCAACGAGCTGGGGGTCAACCTGCAGCTGGTCCCGGGACAGGAGGGCCGATCCCCGAGCGTCACCGTCAACCTCCCGCCGGGGAGGTACACGATCCAGTGCAGCGTCTTCTGCGGCCTGGGGCATGCCTCGATGAAGGCCACGCTCGTCGTCGGCGACCCCGGTCCCTCGCCGGGCCAGGTCCTCCCCTGGCTCGTCTCCGCCGTCAGCCTGGCCGCCGTCGCCGCCTTCGCCGTGGTCACGCGGGTCCGGCGCCGACACGACGGAGAGGCGGCTTGACCCCGCGGGCTCCCGCCCTCATGGGCCGCGACCTCCAGGACTTCGCGCTCATCCGCCGGGTCCTGCGCCTCCGGGCCTTCCAGTTTCTGGTGACCCTTCCCACCGCGGCCCTCGTCGCGGTGGTCCTGATCTCGACCTGGGTCGGCATCGAGCACCCGGGCTTCAACTTCGGCATCGTGTTCACGTGGGTGGTCTGGTGGGGCGCCCTGCTGCTCTCGCTGGTGTTCCTCGGACGGGCCTGGTGCCTCGCGTGCCCGGTGGGGGCCGTGGGCGAGTGGATCCAGCGGCTGAGCCTCTGGTGGCGGTCCTCCTATACGGCGGGGTACCACTTCCGATGGCCCCGGCTGCTCCGCAACATGTGGCTTCCCACTGCGCTCTTCGTCGTGTTCATCTGGTTGGACAACGGGTTGGGGATCGCCAACAGCCCGCGGCTGACGGCCGCTCTGATCGCGATCCTGCTGCTGGGCGCCGCTTGGGTGGACCTCTTCTTCGAGCGGCGGACCTTCTGCCGGTACGTCTGCCCCCTGACCTCCTTCATCGGCGTGACCGCGCTCGTCTCGGTGCTGGAGCTCAGGGCCCGGGATCGGGAGGTCTGCCGGACCGCGTGTCCCACCAAGGACTGCTTCCGCGGCAGCTCGAGGAATTACGGGTGTCCCATGGTGGAGTTCCCGGGCGCCATGGACACCAACCTCAACTGCATCCTGTGCACCGAGTGCGTCAAGGGCTGTCCCCACGACAACGTCGCGCTGCGGCTCAGGGCGCCCGGGCGCGATCTGTGGGCCATGACGAGGCCCCGCCTGGACGGGGCGGCCTCCGCGGCGGTCATCGTCGGGCTCGCCACGATCGTCCCGCTGCTGACCATGACGTTCCTGCCTGACCTGAGAGGAGCCCTGGCAGGCCTGCTCCCCGGCGGTGACGCCCCGCGCCTGGTGGCGGTGGCGATCCTGTTCGCGGCCGGGATCGCGACCAGCGTGGCCCTGGTCTACGCCTTCGGTCATCTGTCCCGGCTCGCGGCCGGCGATCCGACGGTCTCGACCCGGGCCTTGTTCGCCCGCTACGCGTACGCGCTCATCCCCGTCGGCCTCGCCAAGTACCTCGCGGACCTCCTGGATCACCTCCTCCGGACGTGGGGCGCCCTGGCGGACGTCACGCGCGCCCTGGCGATCGACTTCCCCTTCAACCGGGCGATCCCCGGTCGGGTGACGGTCGTCCACCTCCTCGGCCCCTCTCAGACCTATCTCCTGCAGGCGGGCCTGCTCCTCGCCGGTCTGCTGGTCGCCCTGTACGCCGCGCATCGAATCTCGCTCCGCGTGTCCCCGGGCAGGGAGGCGGCCTTCGCGTCGCTCCTCCCCATGGCGGGGCTGGGCTTTGTCCTCACCCTGGTCAGCCTGTGGACCCTGGGGATCGGGTTTTTTTAGGCCCGGAGTTCCGCCGTGCCGCGCCGCGCCCCTGACATCGCGGCGCCTCCTCCCAGGAGGCTGCCGGCGCTGACCGCGGCCGCCACGCTGGCCCTGGCGGGGATCACCGCGCTCGTGTTGCTCATCTTCCTGGGGAAGATCTCGCCGGCGCCCGAGGGCCCCCGCGCGGAAGGGACGGTCTTCTACGTGGTCCCCTACCACTACGGCTTCGCGTTCTACGACCGGGACTTCCGGGAGGTCGAAGCGATGGAGGTGCGGGAGGGCGAGTTGGTCACGCTCTACATCGTGCCGGCCCTGGCCCTGTCCGAGGAGGCGTTCCTTGCCTACACCCGGCGGACCCAGGGGCAGGGGATCAGGGGTCTCGAGGCCGGAGACCCTCGGATCATCGAGAAGGTCGTGGAGGACCTCGACCTGGGGAACGTCGAGCACATCATCGGCATCAGCGGATACCCCGTGTACGTGACCACCGACGTGGCATCGGCGCTGGGGGGGCGGCGATTCCGGGTCGGCGCCCCTGGGACCCTGGCGGAAGTCGTGCGTGCGCGGGATCCCACCATCAAGCCGGTGACCTTCACCGCGAAGAAGGTCGGCGCGTTCGACGTGATCTGCATGGACTCCGGCATCGACGGGGCCGGCACCTGCGGGTGGGGGCATGCGTCGATGGTCGCCGGCGGCGCGCTGGTGGTCCGCCGATAGGTCGCCATGAACGGCTTCCCGCGAGGCGGACGGGTCCTGTCGCGCCGGGCAGCCCCACGCGGCTCGCCACCCCCGCCCGGTGTGGGGTCCCCCGGCTCGCCGCGTGGGGCGCCCCGCCCGGCGCGCCACCCGTCC
>JACPHL010000109.1 GCA_016188625.1 Candidatus Rokuibacteriota bacterium
CTGGCGGCCCCCGGAGCCCTAGGTGGCTGTCCGGGTCACGCCGCCGCGGGGAGGCGGCGGCCCCGGGCGGAGCGTGTGGAGCGAGGGGCCGATGCCTCCCGCGGGGCCGTCCGAAGGGGGGCGGAGCCCCCCTCCGAGTTTAGGAAGAGGAGCACGATGGCCCTGACGAAGGTGGTGATGCCGAAGCTCTCCGACGCCATGGAGACCGGCAAAGTCCTCAAGTGGTTCAAGCAGGAGGGGGACCGGGTCGAGGGCGGGGACATCATCGCCGAGATCGAGACCGACAAGGCCGACATCGAGCTGGAGGCGTTCGGCTCCGGGGTCCTCCGGAAGATCCTGATCGGGCCCGGCTCGACCGTCGCGGTCGGCGCCACCATCGCGGTCATCGCCGAGCCCGACGAGGAGATCGGCGCGGCCCTGGAGGGCGCCCCGCCCGCGGTCACGGCTGCCAAGCCCGCGGTCGCCCCCGAGCCGGTGCCGGCCGGGGAGCGGGCCGAGGGGCCAGTCCCCGCCGTGGAAGAGGCCGAGGAGGCCGAGGAGGCTGAAGCGGCGCCGGCCTCCGGGCGGCGGCTCAAGGCCTCCCCCCTGGCCCGGAAGGTCGCGGGCAAGGCCGGGGTCGATCTCGCCCTCGTCCCCGGGAGCGGCCCGGGCGGGAGGGTCATCCGGCGGGACGTGGAGGCCTATCTCGAGACCGGGCCGGCCGCGGCCCCCGCCGCGCCCCGCGAGGAGCACGAGGATGTCCCCCTCACCGCCATCCGGGCGGCCATCGCCAAGCGGATGGCCCAGGCCAAGGCGCCGGTCCCGCACTTCTAGCTGGCCGCCCTCCCCGACGCCCCGCGGCCGACCGTCACCGACCTCATCATCCGGGCCGCCACCCTCGCCCTCCTCCGGCACCCGGGCGTGAACGCCTCCTATCAGGGGGAGGCGATCCGATGCTTCCGGCGGGTCCATATCGGGATCGCGGTGGCGCTCGAGGAGGGGCTCATCACCCCGGTCCTCCGCGACTGCGACCGGAAGGGCCTCCTCCAGATCGCCCGGGAGGCCCGCGACCTGATCGAGCGGGCCCGCCAGCGGAAGCTCAGGGCCCCCGAGCTTTCGGGCGCCACCTTCACCGTCTCCAACCTGGGGATGTTCGACATCGACGAGTTCAGCGCCATCATCAACCCCCCCGAGGGCGCGATCCTGGCGGTGGGGGCCATCGTGGAGAAGCCCGTCGTCGAGGCCGGGCGGATCGGGATCGGGCGGCGGATGCGGGTTACCCTCTCCTGCGACCACCGGGCGATGGACGGGGCGATGGGGGCCCGCTTCCTGAAGGAGCTGAAGGGGCTCCTCGAGGTCCCCCTGGCGCTCCTGGTCTGACCCCCGCCGCGCGGTCCGGTCCACCCCGAAGGAGCGCGAGACCATGGCGACAGAGAAGCTCGACCTGGTGGTGATCGGGAGCGGCCCGGGCGGCTACGTGGCGGCGATCCGCGCGGCCCAGCTCGGGCTCAGGGTCGGGGTGGTGGAGGAGGACCGGCCCGGAGGGATCTGCCTCAACTGGGGGTGCATCCCCACCAAGGCCCTCCTCCGGAACGCCGAGGTCCTGCGCCTCTTCCACCGGGCCGAGGAGTTCGGCATCCGGGTGGACAACGTGAGGGCCGATTTCGGGGCGGCGATCAAGCGGAGCCGCCAGGTCGCCGACCGCCTCTCCAAGGGGATCGAGTTCCTCTTCCGGAAGAACAAGATCACCCTCTACCCGGGGCGGGGGAGCCTGGAGGGCCCGACCGCGGTGCGGGTCCAGGGGCGGGACGGCGTCCAGGCGCTCGAGGCCAAGGCCGTCATCCTGGCCACCGGCTCGGTACCGAAGAGCCTCCCCGGCGTGGCCATCGACGGCGAGCGGGTCATCTCCTCCAACGAGGCCGTGCGCGACGAGGCCGCCCCCGGCTCCCTGATCATCATCGGGGCCGGTGCCGTGGGGGTGGAGTTCGCCGACGTCTACGCCGCCTACGGCGTGAAGGTGACCCTGCTGGAGGCCCTCCCCCGGCTCCTCCCGGTCGAGGACGAGGAGATCTCCGGGCTCCTGGCCAAGGGCTTCGCCAATTGCGGGATCGACATCCGGACCGGCGCGAAGGTGATGGCGGTGAAGCCGAACAAGCGCGGCATGACGGTAGAGGTCGAGGCCGAAGGGAAGGCCGAGCGGCTGACCGCCGACCGGATCCTCATGGCCGTCGGACGCGCCGCCAAGGTCGAGGGGCTCGGGCTCGATGGCCTCGGGGTCGCCATGGAGCGGGGGTACATCAAGGTCGGCCGGCGGATGGAGACCTCGGTCCCCGGCCTCTACGCCATCGGGGACGTGGCCGGCCCCCCCCTGCTCGCCCACAAGGCCTCGGCCGAAGGGGTCACGGCCGCGGAGGCGATCGCGGGGGTGTGGACTACTCGACGGTCCCGAACTGCACCTACTGCCACCCCCAGGTGGCCAGCCTGGGGCTCACCGAGGCCCAGGCCCGGGAGCAGGGGCAGAAGGTGAGCGTCGGGCGCTTCCCCTTCCAGGCCAACGGCAAGGCCCTGGCCATGGGGGAGCCGGAGGGGCTGGTCAAGATCGTCGCGGAGGCCGGGACCGGAGAGATCCTGGGGGTGCACATCCTCGGCGCCGAGGCGACCGAGCTGATCGCGGAGTTCGGGCTGGGGAAGACCCTCGAGGCCACCGTCGCCGAGCTCGCCCACACCATCCACGCCCACCCCACCATGGCCGAAGCCATCATGGAGGCCGCCCTGGGTGCGCTGGGCCGAGCCATTCACCTTTAACGCTCGGAGGGGGGTTCCACCCCCCCCTGCGCACGGCCCCGCGGGAGGCATC
>JACPHL010000110.1 GCA_016188625.1 Candidatus Rokuibacteriota bacterium
GTCACCCCGCTGTCGGGCTCACGCTCGGGTACGCCTCGAGGCAGCGCTCACACACCCCGTCCTCGCTCACTGCGCCACCTCTTCCAGCGTGGTTCGTGCCAGCAGCTCCTGGAGCTTCGGTCTGATCGCGGCCCACCGGTCGTGGAGGACGCACGGGGTCTTGCCGTTGCAGTGCCCGGACCAGAACACGCACTCGCCGAGGAAGTCGGGACTCTCGATGGCCTCGAAGACCTCCCGCAAGGTGATCCGGGCCGCGGGCCTCGCCAGCGAGTACCCGCGGATCGCGCCGCGATGCGACGCCACCACGTTGTGGCGCCTGAGCTTCTGGAAGATCTGCGACAGAAAGCGCGGAGGGAGATGGCCCGCTTTCGCAATCTCGTCGAGGAGCATGATCCTCCCCTCGGGCTGCCGCGCCAGCACGATCAGCCCCTCCACCCCATACTCGCTCGCTCGGCTGAGTCTCACCGGAGTCAAAATAGCCAATGGATCTGTTGACGATACTGGACCCCTACGGAACCGAAGTCCATCCGACGAACCCTCTAATTTTCTCGGGCGATCGACCTACTGTCGCCGGAGATGGGCCGGTGGGGGCGCTGTAGGCCCGCCGTGGCCACCAGACCGTGGCTCATCGCGTACGCCACCGCCTGGAGGCGACTGTGGACGCCCAGTTTCCCGAGCATGTTCTGAACATGGTTGCGCACGGTGGCCGAGCTGATGTGGAGCCTCTCGGCGAGCGTCTTGGTGCCGGCGCCCTGCGCCATCAACCGCAGGATCTCCAGCTCGCGCCTGGTGAGGGGAGCCAGAGCGGCCTCGTCTCCCAGCAAAGGCAACCGGCGCTCGGCCAGCCGCTCCCGGATCAGTCGCTCCAACTCGCGGGCGATGGTGACGTCGCGGAAGAAGTGGACGATGCTCGCCGGTCTGGCGGCGCCCGGGATGACCAGCGTGCTCACGTCGATCCAGATCGGCTTCCCCGCCTTGGTATGGGTGGCCATGTCGAAATGCTGAACGGGTTCACCACCCCGGGCCAGCGTCATGGTGGGACAGCCCGGGTAGCAGAGACGATTCCCCGCAGTATCCCGGCCTCCGAAGACCTCCCAGCATGGCCTGCCGAGCACCTCCTCGGCGGAATAGCCCAGAATCCTCTCCGCTCCGCGGTTGCACACGACGACCCTGCCACGCGGATTGACCGCGAAGACGCCGTCGGCCGTGTTGGTCAGGACCGTGCCGAGATCCTGGCGACCCCCCATGGTCTCCCCTCTCCCCGGGCCGGGCTCGACCCGCGCGACCGCCCCTCCAGGTCCGGGGCACCCAACAGATCTGTTGGGCATACTGGCTTGACCCCTTGGTTTTTGCTACGTCCGAAATGCTCATTTTTCTGGTGCGTTCGCCTCACGGGGAAGGCGCGGCGGCCGGGGAGCCCGATAGCTTGACTACTCAGTGGCCTTTGAACACCGGCCTTCGTTTCTCCGCGAAGGCCCTGGGCCCCTCATCGGCGTCCCGGGTCCCGCGCAGGGTGAGGGAGAGCATCAGCTCCAGACGCAGGCCGTCATCGAGGCTCATCCCCAGCCCGCGGACGATGGCCTCCTTGGCGGCCCTCACGGCCAGGGGACCCCGCTCCATGATCGTCTCGGCCCACTGGAGGGCTGCGGGCATCACCTCTCTGGCCGGGACCACGCGGTTGACGAGGCCGATACGATGGGCCTCCCGGGCGTCGATCATCTCTCCGGTGAGGATCATCTCCATGGCCGTGGCCAGGGGCACCGCGCGGGGCAATCGCTGGGTCCCCCCCGCGCCGGGGATGAGGGCCCAGCGCACCTCCGTCAGGCCGAAGGCCGCGTGCTCCGCCGCCACGCGGAGGTCGCAGGCCAGGGCCAGCTCCAGTCCCCCGGCCAGGCAGAAGCCGTTGATCGCCGCGATCAGCGGCTTCCAGATCTGGAGCCCCCGCGTGATCCCCCCGAGGCCGAGCTCCTTCGCTGCCTGCTCCCTGGCCACAGCGGTTGAGACCTCCCGCCCGAAGGCCAGGGGGATGAGCTTCTTGAGGTCGGCGCCGGCGCAGAAGGCCTTCTCCCCCGCCCCGGTCAGGATGGCCACCCACACGTCCGGATCGTCCCGGACGTCGGTCCAGACGTCGATGAGCTCGCGGTGGGTCTCCGGGTCGATGGCGTTCATGGCCTCAGGCCGGTTGATGGTGACGATGGCGAGCCTGTCGCGCTTCTCGTAGAGGACGTTGTTGGGCATGGGTGTCCCCCAGCCTTTCCCTCATCGCCCGGTGAACCGGGGCGGCCGCTTCTCGGTAAAGGCCCGGTAGAACTCCTTGTGGTCCTCGCCCATCAGGAGGAGGGCCTGGGCCTGGGCCTCGGCCTCGATGGCCGCCAGGGGGTTCATCCCCCACGATGGTGTCCCCCAGCATCAGGAGCTCGGTGGCCTTGCCGAACCCGACGATCCTGGGCAGGAGGTAGACGGCCCCCATGTCAGCGCCTGTCAGGCCGACCTTCGTGAAGAGGAGGGCAAACCTGGCCCGATCGGAGAAGATCCGGAAGTCCGCCGCCAGGGCCAGGACCGCCCCGGCCCCGGCGCAGGTGCCGTTGATGGCGGCGATCACCGGCTTCTCCAGCATCCGGAGGTTCCGGACCACGGCGCCCGTCATGCGGGTGAAGGCGAGCATCCCCTTGACGTCCCGCTTGAACAGCTCGCCGATGATCTCGTGCACGTCGCCGCCGGAGCAGAATCCCCTGCCGGTACCGGTGAGGACCAGGACCCTCACGGCCTCGTCGGCCTCGAGGTTCCACGCCAGGCGCTCCAGTTCCTCGTAGACCTCGAAGGTGAGGGAGTTCAGCGTGTCGGGGCGGGTGAAGGTCTCCCTTCGCGTCTGGGAATAGTCGTAAAAGCCGTGACCCGCCTTCCGGCCCAGGTGGCCCGCGTTCACCATCCGCCTGAGGAGCGGGGTGGGGCGGAAGCGGTCCCCCAGCTCTTCCTCCATCGACTTCAGGATCGAGAGCTCCACGTCCAGCCCGATCAGGTCCGCCAGCTGAAGCGGCCCCATGGGGTAGTTGTAGGCGAGGCGCACGGCGCGGTCGATGTCCGCCGCCGTGGCCACCCCCTCTTCGAGGCAGCGCATGGCCTCGCTCATGAAGGCCTGGCCGATCCGGGTGGTGACGAAGCCGGGGTAGTCCCTGACCACCACCGTCTCCTTCCCGAGGTCCCGGCAGAAGGCCTCGGCCCGCCGGACGGTCTCGTCGGAGGTCTGGAGCCCCCGGACGATCTCCACCAGCTTCATGACGGGGGCGGGGTTAAAAAAGTGGGTACCGATGACCCGCTCCGGGTGGCCTGTGGCCGCGGCGATCTTGGTGACGGAGAGGCCGGACGTGTTGGTGGCGAGGAGGGCGTCTGGCGCGCAGAAGCGGTCCAGGGCCGCGAAGATCTCCTCCTTCAGCGAGAGCTGTTCCGGGACCGCCTCGACGACCACCTCCGCCTTCGCCAGCTCGTCCATTCGGGTCGTGGTGAGGATCCGGCCGAGCCACTCCGCCACCTCCGCCTCGGCGGCGAGGCCCCGCTTCACCGCCCGCTCCCCGTAGCCCTCCATGGCCGCCCGCCCGCGGGCCAGGATCTCGTCAGAGACGTCGCAGACGACCACCTCTCCGGGCAGGTGCGAGGCCGCCACATAGGCGATGCCGGTCCCCATGGTCCCGGCCCCCACGATCCCCACGCTCTTCATGATCGCCCTCCTCTCACTCGCGCGACCTCCCCAGGAGGTCCTTGGCGATGACCAGGCGCATGATCTGGTTGGTCCCTTCAAAGATCTGGGTAACCTTGGCGTCGCGCATGAACCGCTCCACCGGGTAATCCTTCAGGTAGCCGTATCCCCCCAGGATCTGCACGGCGTCGGTCGTCACCCGCATGGCGGTATCCGAGGCGAAGAGCTTCGCCATGGCGGAGAGCGCCGGCGACGGCACCCCCTCGTCATGACATGCCGCGGCCCGATACAGGAGGGCCCGGGCCGCCTCCACCGCCGTCGCCATCTCCGCCAGCATGAACCTGATCCCCTGAAACGACCCGATGGGCTGACCGAACTGCTCCCGCTCCATGGCGTATCGAACGGCGGTGTCCAGCGCGCCCTGGGCCAGCCCCACGGCCTGGGCGGCGATGGTCGGGCGCGAGGCGGTCAGTGTGGCGGTGAGGAGGGCAAACCCCTGCCCTTCAGCGCCGATCCGATGGGCGGCCGGAATCCGGACCCCCTCGAGGAAAAGATCGGTCGTCGGGGAGGCGCGAAGGCCCATCTTGTTCTCGCGCTTCCCCACGCTGAGGCCGGGGCTCCTGGCAGGGACGACGAACGCGGTGAGCCCTTTTCGGCCGGGTCCGGTGCGAGCGAAGGCGAGGTAGTAGTCGGCGATCCCGCCGTTGGTGACGAAGCGCTTCCGGCCTGAAAGGACGCAGTCGTCGCCTGCCGGCTCGGCCCGCGCCGCGATCGCAGCCGCGTCGGAGCCGGCGTGGGGCTCGGTGAGGGCGAACGCGAACAGACGCCCCTGCTCCACGACCGGGCCGAAGAAGGCTCGGCGCTGTTCCGGGCTGCCGGCCAGGAGGAGGGGGCGGAGGGCTGTGGCGTGGGCCTGGACAAACACGGCGATCGAGGCGTCCCATCGGGCGAGCTCCTCGATCACCCGGCAGAGATCGGTCAGGGAGGACCCGAGCCCGCCATGGGCCTCCGGCACGACGAGGGTCAGCAGCCCCAGCTCCGTCAGGAGGCCCCGGACCGAGTCAGGGAATTCCTGGGTTTCGTCCATGTGGGGGAGCAAGGGGACTACCTGCTCCCGCAGGGCCCGCCGAAGACTCTCCAGGGCCAACGCGAGGTCGGAGGGTTTACCCATCGGGGCCGCCATCGCCGAGCACCATTCCCGATCGAACGACCATTCGAATCCCCTGAAGATGGTGACCCGAGGCAGGGCCGGAGTCTATCCGGCAAGGGGCTTATTTTCCTGGAACGATTGACTCAGCCGGCCCTGCCGGGCCGGCGATCCCGGAGGCGACGAGCCGGCCCGGCCGGGGCCGCCCTCCTGGCCGAGCCCGCGCGCGAGGCCCGCCCCTACGCCCCTCGGGCTTCGAGCCGCGCCAGCTCGGCCAGGAGCCGCTCGTGGACGCCGGGGCCGGCCACCGCCTCCTCCACTGCCTCGAAGGCGTGGAGGAGCCCGCGCTGCTCGGTCTCCGGGAGGAGCTGCTCGGCCATGGGGAAGAGGACGCCGTTCTCCTTCTCGATGTGGGCCCGGAGGAGCGCGACGTATCCGCGGATGGCCTCGGCGACCTGCCGGTCCTCCCCCTGCGCCATGGCGCGGACGAGCGCCCGGCCCTCCTCGTGCTCCCGGAGCATCACCCCCAGCGGCCCCCCCTCCCGCGGCATACCGTGCCGCTCCAGGGCCGGGAAGAGGTGCTGCTCCTCCTTGCCGTGGTGGCAGCGGTCGGCGAAGGTGCCGAAGAAGGTCCGGAGCCACGCCAGCCCGTCGCGATCCACGGCCTCGCCGGCCTCCAGCGCCCGGCCGAACCGCTCCAGGAGCGCCAGGGCCCTCAGGATCACCTCGTGCTCCTCACGGAGCCTGGCGGTCGGGGTGGTCGCCGTGTGATGCGAGTGGGCGGCCTGGGTGAGCGGGATTTGCGTCTTCATGGTCTCCTCCTTGGCGATGGGTTCGATCCTCGCCCCCAGTGTCGCCCCTGAGGAGACCCGCCAGATATGATCCCGGTCATAAGGGTCTAGCGGGGCCGCCGACGGCCGGAGCGCTCGAGCCGCACGGGCGGGCCCGGGTCCGACGGCGACCGGCGAAGCCCGGTCAGGGCTCCCGGAGGGTCGAGGGGGCTCGGACCCCACCAACGCCTGCCCGGGGCCGCCCCGGTCCTTCGGCTCATAAGCCGGGGTGGACCGATCCTTTCACCCGTCGGGGTCGCCCTAACGCACCTGGTGTGAGACCCACACCAGTACTCGAGCTCGTCGGCACCACCCCGGCATCAGGCGGGAGAGGTGGACATCGGCATGCCCATCTCCACCCCTTCCGTAGACGAAGCGCCTTAGAAATCTTCCGGCTTCACCCGCTCAAGCCACTCCCTTAAGTCAGCAGGGGCGGATGGCGGCGCATCATCGGGGGAGAGAGGCTCTGCATGCGCGAGGGCACCTGCCGTGGCGTAGATGGGGACTCTGGCCCTGAGCGCAAGGGCGAGGGCGTCGGGCGGATAGCAGGGAAGGGCGATCTCCAGCCCTTCACGTTCCAGACAGACAACGGCCCGAATGGACCGTAACCCGGCGTCGTCGAGCACGACGTGAGTGATCGTAGCCCGAAGGGCACGCAGGAGGGCGTGAACAAAGTCGTAGACGGGATTGCAGGAGCACCGGGCGCGCCCCATCTCCCTCGCGAGCCGCTCGGCCTCGTGAGGATCCGTGCAGAATTTCAGCCGGAACCGGTGCTCCACATCCTCCAGCACGATCAGGGTTCGCTCGTGGGAGCGGCTCAGTTCCATCACGCTCATCAGGACCACCGAGGAACCCTCCGCGATAGCTCTTATCGGGGCGTCCCGGGGTATCGATCGGCGGGGAGTCCCAGACCGGCTGGATGGACCGGGGCCGGGGCCTCCTGAGAAGCACGGATGAGATCGGCAAGGGTCACCGTGTCCAGGCTCGCGATGACCTTCCGGTGGACCGCCCGCATGGCCTCGATGATGGCGCAGACCGAGAGGCGGGGACAGTGGCCGATCTCGGGCTCGACGCACTCGACGAGCCGCACCGGGTCATCCATGGCGCGGAAGACATCGGTAAAGGTGATCTCCGCCGGCTTCCGCGTCAGACAGTACCCCCCGTAAGGACCCTGCTTGGATTCGACGAGGCCAGCGCGCGAGAGCTTCTGGAGGATCTTGGCCAGGAAGTCGTACGGCATGCTGAGCAGGGTGGCAAGGTCGTCGCAGGAGATCACGCGACCTCGCTCTTGACCGCTGAGAAAAACGAGGACCACGAAGGCGTAGTCGCACTCCCGCGTCAGGCGCATGATCGGGGTCCCGATCGAACTAACCAGGCCAGGGGGGGAACCTCATCGATCCATCCAACCGGCCAGCATCGGAGGGGAGGTGCCGCGCACCAGGACTTCCTTGGATGACGGCCATATCCATGCATAGTCGAGTTCGTGCGGGGTGTCAACCGATTTGTGTCACAAATAGGATCGTTTTTGTCCGATTAGTTCCCGCCAGAGTTTCCGGCGGAGTCCGATCCGGCGAGAGTCGGGCGGCGAGGCCCGATCAGGGCTCCCGAAGGGTCGAGGGGGCGCGGACCCGGACCCACATGTTATAGACGAAGAGGAACCCCGCCAGCGCCTGCCCGAGCCCGCCCGCGGCGATGAGGACCCGGAGGCCCCGCCCCGGCTGCCAGGCGGCCAGGATCTCGGCGGCGAAGCGGAGGGCGGTGGCGAGGGTGAGGATCCAGTAGATCCCCTCGGCGAGCCCGGCGCGATAGCGCGCGTCCCCCTGGGCCGGCCGGGGGAACATCCAGGTGGCCACACCGATGATCAGCATGAGGACGAACCCGACGAGGAGCGCGTGGACGTGGGCGACGATGAGGAGGAGCGGGACGGTGCGGCCGAGGAGGTTCTGGTTGACCGTGAGGACGGCCCCCATGAGGAGCCCCAGCAGCAGGAAGACGAAGGCGGTCTTGACGTAGCGCCGGACCAGGGGCGGCATGGCGCCGTCCCGCTCAGGGCTCGGCCGAGCCGTCCCCGGCCAGGGCCCGGAGCGCCGGGAGGTCCCGCAGGAGGAGGTGCCCCTCCTCGTCGGCGATGAGGCCCTCCCGCCCCCAGCGGCCGAGGACCCGGATGGTCGTCTCCACCGTGGTCCCAGCCAGCTCGGCCAGATTCTGGCGGGTCAAC
>JACPHL010000096.1 GCA_016188625.1 Candidatus Rokuibacteriota bacterium
GAAGAGGCCGCCATCCCCTCCATCTGTCAGCAGTGCCCGGGCGGGTGCGGGCTCCTGGTCCGGACCCTCGACGGCGAGGTAGGGGGGATCTCGGGGAACCCGCTGCATCCCATCAACCGGGGAGCACTCTGCCCGAAGGCCTTCGGCGGGCTCGAGCTCCTCTACGACCCCAACCGCCTGAGAGGGCCGCTGGCGCGCGACGGCGAGCGGGGGCGGTTCCGCCCCATCGGGTGGGATGAAGCCCTTCCCATGGTGATCTCCCGGTTGTCTGACCTGAGAGCCCAGGGCCTCTCTCACACGGTGGCGATCCTGGGTGGGCAGTACCGCGGCTATCGGGATATCCTCTGGAGGCGCTTCGCCGAGGCCTACGGGACTCCGAACTATATTCGCGTCCGCTGTCTTCCGCCTGAGGAGCCTGCCCCCGCTCATCGCCTCATGCAGGGGGTGACGACTCCGCTGGGCTATGACCTTGGGGAGGCGCAGCTCATCCTCTCGTTCGGCGCCGGCCTCCTGGAGGCCTGGCTCGGCCCGGTCCACGCCTCCCAGGCATTTGCGCGTTTGCGTCGAAGTGGTGAACGTCCCCGCGGCAGGCTCGTCCAGGTGGATCCGCGGCGCTCGCCGACGGCGGTCAAGGCGGACCGCTGGGTCCCCATCGTTCCGGGGACCGACGGCATCCTCGCGCTCGGGATCGCCAACGCCATGATCCGCGAGGGACTCTACGACCAGGAGTTCGTCCAGGAGCACGCCTTCGGCTTTGAGGATTGGGTGGACCAGCGCGGCGAACGCCACGAGGGGTTCAAAAACCTCGTGCTGAGGGAGTACGGGCTCCTCACCGTCTCGGCTGCCACGGGCGTGTCCGTGAAGACCGTTCTCGAGATCGCCCGGGACCTGGCCACGATCAGGCCCGCCGTGGTGATCGGCGAGCGGGGGCCCGCCTACGGCCCCGACGACCTCCACACCCGGATGGCGATCCATAGCCTCAATGCCCTCATCGGCAACCTCGGCGTCCGGGGCGGGCTCCTGATCCAGGGGGAGCTGCCGCTCGCTCCGCTCCCCCCGGTCGAGCAGGATGAGGCGGCAAAGCGGGGGCTCGGCCATCCCAGGATTGACGGCGCGGGAAGAGGCCAATACCTCCTGGTCTCGAATGCCCCTCAGGTCCTGCCGGAGCGGATTCTGGGGGGGACCCCGTACCCGATCAATGCTCTCTTCCTCTTCGCCACCAATCCCCTGGTGAATCACCCCGCGAAAGAGCAGTTTGCGGAGGTGATGAAACGGATCCCCTTCATCGTCAGCTTCTCCCCGTTCCTCGACGAGTCGAGCGCTATGGCCGACCTGATTCTCCCCGATCACACCTATCTCGAGCGATGGCAGGACGACCAGGTCACCCACCTGGCCGGCTTCACCTGCTTCAGCCTGGCACGGCCGGCCGCGACCCCTCTCCATCAGACCCGCAACACGGCGGATGTGATCCTCCAGCTCACCAGGGCGCTGGGGGGGAGTGTGGCCGAAAGCTTCCCGTGGGAGAAGTACGACGACCTTCTCTACGAGGGCGCCCGGGGGCTCTACGAGGCCGGTCGTGGCTATGTGGTCTCCGCCCACGCCGAGGAGTCCCTCAGAAAGATCCTGGAGCGCCAGGGGTACTGGGCGCCCGAGTTCGAGTCCTACGACGACTTCTGGGATGCCCTGGTGAAGCGCGGGGCCTGGTGGGACCCCACGGGGTTGCCGGTGAGCCGGAAGGCGCTTCTCAGGACGCCGTCCGGGAAGTTCGATCTCTACTCGACCGCCCTCCAGCGGCTGGTGGAGGAGGCCGTGAAGCGGGAAGGGGATCGAGCCCCCTTCGTCCGCGCCCTCGGCGGCCTTGACCGGGGTGACCTGCTCTACCTCCCCGTCGTGGCGATCCCGCCCGCTCGAGAGCCGGGGGAGTTCCCCCTTCGCCTCAACACGTACCGGCTGATGACCCGGCCGCCGGGAGGCGGGAGGAACCAGCCCTGGCTCCTGGAGCAGCCAGCAGTCCACCTGAGGGCGTCCTGGGAGGGGTGGGTGGAGATCCACCCGACGACTGCGGCCGGGCTGGGAATCAAGGACGGCGACCGGGTCTGGGTCGAGTCGGCCAAGGGGCGGGTCGGGCTCAAGGCCAGGCTCTACCCCGGCACGCTCCCCGACATCGTCCAGATCCCGCTCTTCGGGGGGGAGGGGCCGAACCCCAACGACCTGATCCCCAACGAGGCCGACCCGTTCAGGGGCTTCGGCCTCCTCAACACCACCCGGGTCCGGGTCACGAAGGCGTAACACGATGGCGAGAGTCGCCCTGCTCTTGACAGCATGTATGGCCTATGACCCGCGGGGTTCGAGCGCGGGCTTTGCCCGCGGAACATTGGGGGGAGGTTTCGGAAGGGGGGCGTAGCCCCCCTCCGAGTGGTGTGATGGCGCGCTGGGGAATGGTGATCGATCTCGACCGCTGCACGGGCTGCAGGCCTGCGTGATGGCCTGCAAGGCCGAGAACAACGTGCCGGCCGTCGGGGCCCGGGAGGCAGTCCGGGGCAGGATCATCAGCTGGATGCAGGTTCTCACCGAAGAGGACGAGGGGCATTCCGGGGAGGTCAAGCGGTTTCTCCCGCGGCCGTGCCTTCAGTGCGACGACCCGCCCTGCACCAAGGTCTGCCCCGTGTACGCCACCTATCTGAACCCTGAGGGGATCGTGGCCCAGATCTACGCACGCTGCATCGGCTGCCGCTTCTGCATGGCGGCCTGCCCCTACAACGCCAAGTACTTCAACTGGCATCGCTACCAGAGGGAGGGGCCGGGGCAGAACCCGGACGTGTCGGTGCGCCCCAAAGGGGTCGTCGAGAAGTGCACCTTCTGCCACCACCGCCTCCAGAAGGTCCGGGAGCGGGCCCTGGCGGAGAAGCGGGAAATGGCGCCGGGGGAATATGTCCCCGCCTGCGCCGAGGCTTGCCCGGCGCGCGCCATCATCTTCGGCGACCTCTCCGACCCGAACAGCGAGGTCTCGCGCCTGGCCCGGAGCCCCAGGGCCTTCCGGCTCCAGGAGGAGCTGGGGACCCGACCGAAGGTGATCTACCTGACCGAAGGGGAAGGCCGTGGCTGATCGCGCCGACACCCAGGACGCCGTCCTCCTCGCTCCGATCGAGCGGGCGGGGCGGGGCTTCTACTGGACCGTCGCCGGGCTCTCCCTGCTCATTCTCTGGGGGGCCATCGCGTACTGGACCCAGCTCGACGCCGGGCTAGGCGTTACGGGCCTCCACCAGCCGGTCTCCTGGGGGTTCTATGTC